>JBAZPJ010000142.1:0-2521 GCA_041648255.1 Candidatus Nanoarchaeia archaeon | reverse complement strand
CTAACTTTCATAATCCCCATACTATTATTTCCTAATTTTATTGCCTCCGCAAGCCCTAAAATCCCTGGAACATTCTCTGTTCCACTTCTAAGTCCTCTTTCCTGTCCGCCACCCATAATAATCGGTAGAATAGATGTTCTCTTTTTAACATAAAGAAACCCAATACCTTTTGGAGCACGAAACTTGTGCCCAGACACTGACATCAAATCAATATTCATCCTCCCCACATTAATAGGTATTTTCGTAAACGATTGAACCGCATCAACATGAAAGTAAACGTCTTTGCTCAGACAAATTTCCCCAATCTCCTCAATCGGCTGAACTGTTCCAATTTCATTATTAACATGCATTATTGAAACAACCAAAGTATTCTTAGTAATCTTTTTCTCAAAGTCTTTAATATCCACAATCCCTTCATTGTCAACATTTACATAATCAATCTTGAAACCTTCTTTTTCCAAATCCCCACAAGTCTCCAGGATGCAAGGATGTTCAATGACCGAAGTAATGATATGCTTCTTGGTAGGATTAGCTCTAGCTAGTCCACGCAAAGCCAAATTATTCGCTTCAGTCCCCCCACTAGTAAAGAAGATTTCCTCGGAATCGGCACCGATAAAATCTGCAATCTCTTTCCTTGCCTTCTCAACATCTGCCCGGGCTTTTCTTCCTAAACTATGTTGCGAAGAAGCATTCCCATAACCTTTCAATAACGCAAATTTTATCTTCTTCGCTACTCGCTCATCTACTCTCGTCGTTGCAGCATTGTCAAGATATATTTCCTTTACCATTTTCTTATTTTGAGGTTATTTGAAAAGGGTCCTTGTGCCCTTTAGGGGACCATTAGTATTTTGGCTGGCAGTTGCAGTAGTCCAAAATGTCTTTGTTGTACTTCTTACAGACATCACATGAGCACTTTTTGTCCTTCATAACCTTGAGAATCCTCTGAAGTTCCATCAAAGCCAATTTTGGATTCTCCGATAGTAATTTAGCTGAATGAGAAATCTCCTTTTTGACCTCTGGACTGAGCTTGACCTTATTAGCTCGTTTATTAGAAATATACTGCGAAACCGCCGCCTTGCTAACCCCCAAAATATTACCTGCCTTCTCATAACTCATTTCATAATCCTGCGTCAGCTGCTTCGCTAACTCCTTTCGTATAGAGGGGATGATATACCAGACTTCAATTTCTTGTGGTAAAAGATACATGTTAACAATAGTGAACTATTATTTATAAAGTTTTGGAAACAGGGTTAACCCCCTATAAAACAGCAGAAATATTTATAAACTTAGATACAACAAATTCAGTTATCCTTAATGGAAGATTCAAACGAAGTTTCTCCGTCACAAGAGGTCGAACCTCCCCGCCTGAAAAATATTGCGGTTCTACTGCCAGAATGGAAAGGCATCTTAAGAAGAAGTTTATCTGGACCACGTTCTATATCCGAAGCTGTTAATATTAAAGAAAGAGAAATAATTGATGTCTGCAAAAGATATCCCGCTCTTGTAAATTCCTACTATCTCTCCCTAATTAAAGAGAAAGATGACCCAATCTACAAACAATGTATTCCTTCTAAAGAAGAGCTATCAGACGATTTCGGACAGGAAGACCCTTTAAACGAAGAACCAGAACACCAAAAGCGACATGGCGTTCCATCACTTATAACTCACAGATACCCTGACAGAATTCTTTTCAGAGTTTCAAATCAATGTGCCATGTATTGTCGTTTCTGCACTAGAAAGAGAAAAGTCGGAGACATGAATAAACAGCCAACTTGGAAAGAATTCGCTGAAGGTCTAAACTACATCCGAGCCCACGAAGAAATTCGAGACGTCCTTCTATCAGGCGGAGACCCGCTAATGTTAAACGACCTTATTCTTGAGAGAATAATCAAAGAAGTTTACACTAGCATTAGTAACAGAAAAAATGCCATAATAAGAATTGGAACCAGAATGCCTTGCGTTCTCCCTCAAAGAATCACTCCAGAGCTTTGTCAAATGCTTAGGAAATATCATCCCCTATATGTCAATACCCATTTTAACCACCCAAACGAAATTACTCCTGAAAGTCGTAAGGCGTGCGAAATGCTCGCAGACTATGGAATCCCTGTTGGCTGTCAAACCGTTCTTCTTAAAGGAGTAAACGACAAACCAGAGGTCATGAAAGAACTTATGCAAGGATTAGTAAGCATGAGGGTTAGACCTTACTACATCTATCAGGCAGACCCTGTCAAAGGAACAAACCATTTCAGAACTCGGGTAGAAAAAGGTCAGGAAATCTACAAAGCAATAAGAGGGCACACTTCAGGTCTTTGCGTCCCAACATATGTAATCGATGCTCCAGATGGAGGGGGGAAAGTTCCTGCAATCCCAAACTACATCCAAGAGATAACCGACGAAAGAGTAGTTATGAAAAATTTCGAAGGAAACACCCACGAATATCCCCAGATTAAAGATTATATCTAAAGAGGAATTTTATTCAAAAAGGCGATTAGTTCAACCATATCATTCTCCTTACCTTCAA
>JBAZPJ010000141.1:0-2532 GCA_041648255.1 Candidatus Nanoarchaeia archaeon | reverse complement strand
TGCTCTTCGAGAAAGCTCAAAATCGCTTACTGTTCTACGACTGCTAAAACCGTGATACTCATACAAGAACATACAATAGATCTTTTCTCCTAAAGGAATTTGTGGTCTTCCAACTTTTCCAACTTCTAAGACGTTGGTGTCTTCAATTGCGTCTAATAATTCTTTTAAGAAATTCAGCACGATTATCTTTTCGTTGGTTTGTGCGAGGTTGTATTCGTGCCAATGTTGGCTGTACGTTTTTTTGACTTTTTTAATGACTTCCTTAACATTATTATTTTCTTCTTGTGCAAGATCTTCCTTATGTTGATTAATGGTTTGGCTGACTCTTGCTTCTGAATCTTCTTCTTTTTGGTCGACTATAAAAGTTGTTTCTGGTTCAAACTCTTCTACTGGTTCTATAACTGTAGTTTTGGTTGCGTATGCAACTTCATTTGTGAGTGTGGTTTGAACTTCGGTAATGCGTTCTTTAGAACTTGAAGGAAAAACTTCAATAGCATCATTCTGTCGTATATTCATTATAATGGCTATACCATAAGGTTTATTAATATTCTGATTATAATAAGTATACAGGTGTATATCAAAAACGAGGGGTGACTAAAAGTATGGCAAGAAAAATGAACGAAGAAAGCTTAACAACAACCATCAGAATAAGCAAGGATTTAAGAAACAGACTAGACAAGGTTGGAGAAAGAAGCGAAACCTTCGAACAAATCCTAGACCGAGTCTTAAGTGTATTCGAAAAAAAATACAAAAGAAACTAACATTTTCTTTATTTCTAGATAATTTTTTATAGTAGGAAACCAAAAATAGGTTAAAAAGGGCGTGAACGATACAGTCCGGTCAGACTGTATCGTAAAAGAACTTGAATTAGTTCACGCAAACTTCCACACTAGATAGGTATAGTTACCTCTATAAAAGTTTTGTGTTGAATTTTTCACTGGTTCTAAAAGCGAGGTAGAATGAACTATGGAATCTGTAAGAGAGCTTTTGAAAGCAGAGGCTAGTTGTAGGTTAGTCGGAAAACAACTTTCTAAATTTGAGATCACTTCCGAAAACGGAAAAATCAAGAAAGTTGTTGCAGTTTGTAAAAGAGTTAAGGTTTAACTCTTCCCCCCTTAGGGGTTTATTTTATGTTTTGTATGCATTGGTTGATGCATCCCGCACTGTAACAGTTGTTTAGTATTCCTGTTCCAGTATCACATCCTTTTAGGCAATTCATTACTGCGTTTCCGCCAGTGATTTTTCCAGTTTTTGTTCCAAGATCTGCTCCTTGAATAAAACCTCTTTTTTCTCCAAATTCAGTTCCTTGGATAAAGCCGGTTTTTAGCCCTTCATCAATTCCTGCTTTAACTCCTTCTTTAATTCCAATAGTCTTTCCTTCTTTGTAGCCATTGTGCCCGCCCCAGTTGTAGGCAATGAATCCCGTAAATAGAATTAATATTAAACCTAAGAATAAAAGGCTCATTATCCAGACGCTTAATTCTGTTTCTGAATATTTTGGTTGGTTAAGATCTTTCTTCCCCATGTGTTGTGGGTACAATTGTGCATACGTTGTATAAAAGCATATGTATACTACTGTATACACGATGGGTGGTCGGAAATCGTTCTCAGAAATAACTCTAGAAATCAAGGCTTTACTCGAAAAAGAAGGTTCACTCTCCATTCGACAAGTATCTCTGCAAACTAAAACTCAACGAATTACATCCCTAAAGGCTCTCGAACTTCTCAAGGAACTAAAAATAGTAGAAGAACTAGAAAACAAACAAGACAGCAGAGAAACACGACTCTTCCGAATAAAAAAATAATCGAACTTATATATTTGTATTACACAAACCATATAAATGCATTTAACATGCTAATAGGAGAGGTGGGTGCACAATGGGAGAAAAAACTAAAATTTCAGACTTTGAACTTGTTGAAGACTTACAAGATTTCATTAAATCTAATCCAGATGTAATTTTTGATGATTTAGGAGTAAAAGAAACGATAAATGAATTTAAAGAAGGGACGCTTGTAAAAGTGGATAAAGAGATTGGCTCTTCTATAAAAATAGTTTCTGTAGAAGAAGTTACTGAAGAACTAATCGCTAAAATAGGTGAGTAAAAATAGTTGAAGTAACCTACAGTCACAGAATTATTTGTGACCAAGATTTTATCTCTTGGTTATCTACTCATATTAATAAAACTGCACTTATCTCAAGATTAATGCACATAAAAGCTTCTTCCAAACAACATCGAAAGTGTCATAACGTCATACTAGAATCAGAATTAAACGCTTGTATACACAGCAAAACTTTATCAAAAAAAGAAATAGAAGTTTGTTTTAAAAAAACAGAAGATCCGGATTTTCTTTCGATCCATAAAGATAACATTACAAAATCAATCATCTTTGCTATTGATCTCGCAACAATAAAGCCCTACCGCACTTATATCTTTACAACACAACAAAAGGCAATAGATTATGAAAATAATCCTCATCTAAAAGATGTAAAATCTGTTATAGTGAAATCAGAAAATGATGCTATAGCAATCA
>JBAZPJ010000140.1:0-2536 GCA_041648255.1 Candidatus Nanoarchaeia archaeon | reverse complement strand
CACCACCATATACATTTGCTCTTGTGTTCAAGCAAACCTCATCAACCCCACACTCACTGATATGATTACAGGGAGGTTTAGCCCTACACGTACCAAACCTACAATCCATATTCGGAGCACAATCAGAATTTGTTCTACAAAAACTATCTACCGCAGTAAAAGCGCACTGCCAAAAAGAATATCCGATATTCCCTGTACAGACTTGACCCGGATAATCACACGGCTCACCATCCCCGATATCACAAAGTTCTAAACCTGGAACACACCCCGTGTTAAAACAATTATCATTATCAGAAAATCTACTCGGATAAGAACGACAATCTTCTCTTTCACATCGTTGACCTTTAGCACACGCATCATCACCGACACAACTCAATTTATTATTTACAATTCCACTACAAATTCCTTCTTGAGAACATACACACCCATTCGGACAAAGACCATTATCCCTACAATCTTGACTCGTTCGACAATTAAACTTTTCACATGTTCCATCCGTACACCATTCACCAAGAGGACAATCATTTTTCTCCCGACAAGGATTATGCGTTCCTTCCGGAGGGCTTACACAAGTATTATTATTACACACCCCATAATTTGGACACTCTTCATTCGTATTACACTGCGCCTGTGCATTAATTAATGGAATAAAAATGGATAAAACAAATAAGATTAGTAAAATTTTCCTCATCATCTTGTTTTTTATTACTTCTATTTAAAGATTATTGGAATAGAAAATGGGGACGTAGGGACTTTCATGATCTAAAAGACCAATTTGAACCCTAATACACCGGTTACTCCTTCGACTAATCATCGCTTTTCAGCTCAGCGCTCCACTTGATTGGAGCCGGTAGTAATGCCGGGATGTACGGACCGCTTGTATAAGCTTCCTTTATACGACGCCCCCATACTTTTTCTGACCCTACTCGAGATTTTAAACTTTGTTGTTTAAGTTTTATTTGATTATATCTTTCAACGTGCTTCTCATTTCGAGGCTTTATTTCTTCAAAGAAATTTTCAATCTCCTTCTGCTGAGATAAATAAAACTTCCAACTTAAATGTTTTTTAAAACCATAATCTTGAATTGCTTTTGTTGGATGAAAACCCAGTGATTCGACTGCAGCCCTCACCGATTCTAGAGTTACCCGAGAAGCAAATTTAAATTGTACCTGAGCGTAATGCGCATACTTGCAATAGACAGAACCATCTGTGTCAAAGATACCACGTACGCACGCAATTACATAACCTTTATTTCCAAATACCCATACTGGGATCGCTATTTCATTTTCAGTTTTGTTCCCAAGCCTTAATCCTGCTTCAACTAAATACTTCGGAATAAATGAAGACCCGTTTTTAACTAGAAACTCGCTAGGTGCTTCATAAATAAAAAATTTATAATTAAGAAAATAAGCCTCTAGCAACAGCTTTACCGCATCCCGATAACTTGCTTCCAATTTATTAAAACAAACAAGAGTTTCATAATTTCTCTTTTCTTCAGAGAAATACATACCACCATCTCCTAAAACAATTCCAATTATTTCTGCTAATTCAATACTATAACTCACTTTTACATCAAAAGATTTGTAAGTATGAAATAGGTTCTCTCTAAACGAATAACCAGTCAAATCTACATCCCGTAATCTCTTTAACTTTTCAAAATTGCAGCGCGGTAATTTGTATTGTTCACGAAGATAAGCAAAAACACTCGTCCTACCCACCCCCAAAAAGCCAGCCATAGCCTCCCACGACTTAAAATTTCCTTCTTTAACGTCTTTAAGAAATCTAGTTTGATCCCCTTTCCGAAACTCAATATAATATTGATCTTTTAACTCATGCCCCATCCACTAAAATTATTTTCTTGCTTAATAAGCTGATCGCGCATTTGTCGTTAGTGACGCATGATAAACTTTTAATCAGAAGTTAAACTTCACTTTCTTTAGCAAAATATTCTACTCTGTACGTAATCTTTCAAGAATCAGGATTCTAATTTCTCTAACTCTTTAATCTCTTCACTAGAAATCGCACACCCATGCAACTTCAATCCCCATAACACCGCATCAGCCAAATCCTTTTTTTTATAATTAACCATATACTTATTTAGCAATCCTTTTTCTAACGCAATCATCATTAACTCTGCACTGCGAATAATCTTTACATTTGTATACTGCTGCACGGTCTTTACTACCTTTTCATTTATCTGTACACGCGTATGCAATTTACTTTGCAAAATCCCATGCAACCCTTCCGGATTCTCTACACACAATCTCATTGTTCTCTCATCAACAACATATGCCGCTTCTAACTTCACTGCAACTGCTAATGCTTCAACCTCAGCCTTACTTACAATCCTAATATTTGTTCCCCTCGTCATAAACATATTATTTATTTGATTCAGTAACGCATCCACTTCTAATGCTGGATGTACTTTAAAGATACCCTGACTAACTAATGCAGCAACCATCATCGATTCTAATTTAAATTTTCTTGAATTAAACGGCTTGTCAATTAATTCTTCTTTTACAGATGCAGGAAGAAT
>JBAZPJ010000139.1:0-2551 GCA_041648255.1 Candidatus Nanoarchaeia archaeon | reverse complement strand
AAGATTTTGAACATTAATAGAAAAATAGCTTGGTCTTGATTTATTCCTGATAGTGTGATGGATGCAATCAGTCCGAAGAATACGGTTAAGATTCCAATTAGTAGTGTGAACGGGATAGCTAGGAAGAAGGACTTTCTTGCTGTTTCTGGGTCTTTAGCAGAGAAGATTAATTGCCATCTTTGGGCGTTTCCTAGATATAAAAATCCTGCTAGAAAGATTCCTCCAATAGCCCATATAACTCCTCCAAAAGCAAAAGGATTTAGATGCCCTGCAGGAAGTTGTGAGAGTAAATTAGATATCCCGCCAACATAATCATATCCTATAATCGCCATAGCTATAAACATTATAAGAATAATCCAGAATTGAATAAAGTCCGTGATTATGTCTATCTTTAACCCTCCTACACTCGTATATAAAATTGTGACGGCTGCTGCAAAGAATAATGCTGCAGTGTAACTAATTCCTGTTAAGACCGAGGCTAGAGCCGCCATTGCTACTGCTTGAACTGCTATCCAGATAATTAATAAGAATAATTGGATTACCCCCACAAGAATTTTATTCTTTAAATCAAACCTTTTATAGAAGAAATCTACTAAAGTGTAAGCCTTATACTCATCTCCCATAATTTTTATCCTCCTAGCTAGAACTCCTGAGATAATCAGCCCAGAAATAAAGGATATGGGAAGAACTAACCCATAGGAAATCCCAGAATTATATACTTCTGAAACTACTCCAATTACTGCTCCTGCCCCCACAATTGTGGCAACTGTCGAGAAGGTCATAAGCCATAGACCAGTTTTTCTCTTATTCAGAAAATATTCATCAAGGTTTTCTCTCCTTGAAAAGAACCAAGCAATTAATAACATCAATGCAAAGTAAACAAGCAGGACAATTAGGGTTATATTCATATTTTTAGTTAAGATTAATAATTTTTTAAATGTTTAGATTCCCCAGGTAGGATTTTTTCTTCTCTTAACTTGGGCTATCTCTTGGAGAACTGATTTTTCTTCAGAGCTTAGGAGGTCTTTATTATCTTTGAATTTTCTAAATTCTGTTTCGGAGAGGTTAGTGTAAAGAGACTCTCCAGCTTTTAGTTCACGCTCAAAATTTACTCCTGGCAGAGATATTGCAACTTCTTTCCCTTTACTAGCTTCTTTTACACTGCTTTTCTCTTCTTGAATCTCTTTGATTTGTCCTATTTTCTCGTCGTTATTATTTATCATTCTAAGTCCTTTTTTTAGTATTCCGCCGTCAACATGGACACCGAATACGGCAGGGTTGGAGTTTCTAAATACAAAATTTAAGATAGTTATCTTGGAGAGGTGAGGTAAATCGCTGAGTTTTTGTCTTTCTAATTCTTTTGCTTTCTTTTCTTTCCATTCTTCTAAGTCTTCAATTATTTTATAGACTACAGGATTTGTTAGGATTTTTATTTGCTTTCGCTCTTCAACATTAGATTCTTCTGAAAGTTCTACATTGAATCCCAAAATAATCTTATCTTCATCTGGCAGGGCATTTGCGACGTAGATATCTTTTTTAGTTATGGGTCCAATTCCTGCCTTTAGGACTCTTATCTGTTTTTGTCTGAGTAAAAAGAGAAGGGCTTCTAAGGAACCTAGCGAATCTGCTTTCACTACGATTCCATTTTTATCCGTTTGAATTTCTTCGGAGATTTCTTCTGTGAACTCTTCCATAATTTTGTCTAAGTCGTTTTCGATTACTTGGAAGGGCATTCCTGGAAGGATTTCATCTTTTTCAGTTATTTGAATTCTTAGCCCTGCTGCCGCCTCTGCTTCGGTTACAGATTCAAAGCCTTTGTTTAGGGGTTTGGTCTTTGAGATGTTTCTTATCTTAGTTGTTACAACTCCCTCAAATGAAGCAATCGCGATTTCGTCTTTTATTGATATTTTTCCGTCGTATAAGATGCATTCAAGGAAGTTTAGAGTCTTCTCTTTCTTTACTTCAAGTACGACTCCTTTTCCTTTTTTCTTGGTGCTTATCCTTTCCTTTAGGTATTTTTGAGAGAGAGCTGTAATCATCGCGATTATTTCTGAGATTCCCTCACCCGTTCTTGCGGAGCAGGGGACTATTGCGACATTTTTTGTGAAATCTGTAATTTTTGAGTATATTTCTGCGTTTATCCCGTAGGAGTTTAGAGCTCCGATAATCGTATAGAATTTTTCTTCATAGTTCTGGCTTACGTGGATTGCCTGTTGGTTTATTGATTCGAGAGAGAGTTTGGATTCTGAGGTTCTCCAGCCTGAAATATTGTCAATTTTATTTAGGGCAATTATAAATGGTGTTTTGTTTGACTTTAGAATTTGGAGGACTTCGGCAGTTTGGGGTTTTATTCCATCATTTATGTCTATTACTAGAACTGCAATGTCTGCAAGAGAGCCTCCTCTCTTTCTAAGGTTAGTGAATGCTGCGTGACCAGGGGTGTCAATGAATAATATCCCTGGGATTTCCAGAGGAATCTTAAATTTCTCTAGGACTACTCCTGCTCTCTCTTCTATTGTTTCTTTTGTGAGGGTGGTAAATGAGATTTTTT
>JBAZPJ010000138.1:0-2623 GCA_041648255.1 Candidatus Nanoarchaeia archaeon | reverse complement strand
TGGGGAAAAGTTTGTTTAAGGTTTAAGAAACTAGAGACAAGTCTATCTACTCCTTTTTCTAAGCAAATACGTGCTGTAAAGATCATATTTTTTGCGTTGAGATTTGCTTTGATGTGCCCATAATCCCTAAAGTTAAAAGCGGGTGGAACTACATGAGCTCGTGCTTGACAGTCTTTAGGGAGGTATTCTTTCATGAGTTGAGAACTGCAAATGAAGACATCTACTTTTCTTAAGATAGAAAAATAGAATTTATTTTTCACCAAAGTCATTTTCCACATGTGGTAATATTTCGGATCAGAAACGATAAGTCCTATCTTTTTTTTAGGATGAATTAATTTCCAGAGAATACCTGTAAATAATTGGGAAGCGCTTTCGCACAAAAGAAAGTCTGTATCTGTAGGTATTGTTTGAAACGTTTTAAAGGATTGGAAGAGACGTGAGAAGTTTTTGTAAGTATAGACTTGAACGCGATCATCTAAATAAACTGAATTGAGTGAGTTTGCCCAAAGTCCATGTGCTGGGTGTGGTGCGTTATTAAGAAAAGTGGTTTTCATAAAGAAATTTTAGTACAAGATTATTTAAAACTATTGTAAAAAAGATTTATTGAATAACAATAGCTGGCGCGCTTGGTGCTGTAGCCTGCGGTTGGAGTGGTTTTGCAACACGAGGTGTGCGAATGTAGGGCAACGTTTTTAGAACAACTTTACTAAAAAGGTTGTTTTTATGTGAATACGTTTTCTGAAGCGTACTCAATACTTTTAATTCGTTCATATGACTGAAGTCTCTTTCTCTTAATCGTTTTTCTGGAATTTTAGAGAGATAGGGAATGTTAACTTCTCGAAGAGGCAGGAGGTTGAAGTAGTCTCTAATTCTTCTGAAGTAATCAGAGTCTTTTGTCCAGTCTAACCATTTAATTTCCAGTTTATTTGCCCATCTATCCAGGCAGTCCCAGTCTTCAGTTTTTGCTGGTGGAATAAAACCCATGCTGAGTGCGAGGTTGTAGAGATCAGATCCAGGATAAGGCATATAGAAGCCAAAGCTAAAGCGGGCTTTAGGATTAACTTCGCTTAGTTCGAGTGCAAGGTCAACAGTCTTGAAGGTTTCTTCTTTTGTTTCGGTGGGTAATCCCATAATAAATGATCCAACAGCTTTTACATCCGGAGCTTTTGCAACGTTAGATATACCTTTTTTAATTTGATCGACTGTTTGCATTTTATTCATAAGTTGAAGCATTCTGTCACTGCCAGATTCTAATCCTAGAAGTAACTCTCGGCATTGTGTATCTACAAGTTTTTGTACGACAGATGGGGAAAGCATACCTACACGAACTTCTCCATACCAAGGAAGTTTGACTGCTTCAAGGATTCTAAATGCTCGTTGAGGATCTGAAAAGATTAAGTCATCATAAAACTTAATTCCATCAATGTTATATGTGTCCTTCAAATAATTGACTTTTTCAATAACTTTTTTCTCAGATTGCGCTCTCCATCTACGTTGATTGAATTGTTGGTTAAAACAAAATTTGCAATCAAAAGGACAACCCCTGCTTGTGATAAAACCTAATACTCTTTTGTTATTCCATTCATGTTCTAAATGTGTTTCTACGTCAATTAGACTAAAGTCTAAATCGAGTTGGTCTAAATCCTCGATTAATGGTCGTGGTGGATTTACAATTAATTGACCGTTATGTTTAAAGCAAAGTCCTTTAATATTTTCAGCCTTTTCTTTGCCTTCAAGCATTCTAACGATATCAAGAATAATAAAGTCTCCCTCACCATTTGCAACGTAATCTACATACGTTTCTCTGACTGTTTCGCGAGGAAGCATTGTGGAATGAACCCCTCCCCAAACAATAGTGAGTTCTGGTTTTGCTGCTTTAAGAAGCTTAGAGAGGTCTGCACTTGCGCGTGTTTGATTTCCTGTAATAACAGAAATTCCTACCATTAACGGATCGATACTGAGTATGTCTCGAACAGCACTTTCTACCTTGTCAGAATTAACATGAAAAACTTTAGGTTCATATCCTTCTTTTTTGAGAGTATTACCAATAAAGAGTAATGCAAGAGGTGCAATTCTCATGTCCTCAGGGTTACTAACTTGTACAAGTGCGATAGGTTTAGTCATTTAAAGTATTAAGAAGTTTAGGGTATTTAAAAGCTTCGTTCATGGTACTTATTAAGCTGAAATGAGTAGTGGAATTATTCTTTTTGAATTTTAATAACTTTAGTAGGACAGCCTTGAGCTGCTTCTTCATTTTCTAGAACATCTTCTTCGTTAATATCAAGAATGAAGATATCATTTTTTTGTTTACTTTTAATAAGAGTAGATTTGTAATCTTCTTGGTTCATAGTCCAAAATTTTGGAGCGATTTCTACGCAAATATTACAACCTATACATCCTTCCCTATAGTGGATGATTTTTGTCATAAAATAAAAACGTTGAACTAATATTTAAGATTAATTGGCAAGTGGAGAAAGAAGAATAGGCGTAGCTGGACGGATAGTGCAAAAGACTTATAAAGAAATCATTTAACAAGTGTTTAATGGAAGTAGAAGATCATTATAATGAAACATTTCGAGAAGATTATGCGATAGTAAGAAAAGATTTTTTGGAACGAGTGAAT
>JBAZPJ010000137.1:0-2689 GCA_041648255.1 Candidatus Nanoarchaeia archaeon | reverse complement strand
GGCTTCAATAAGTCTCGAATCATCAAGACATCCAAGAAGTTTCACCTTATCCTTTAGATTAAACCTATTTATTTCTTCATCCAACCTTTCACTAAAATCCGCGTCCTTCCCAACGATTAAAAAATTAACATCAAGATCTTTTATAGCCTCAACTACATACCCCAACCCCTTACTTTCATGAACTCTTCCGACATACAACAAGGTTTTTTTATCTTTTAATCCCCATTTTCCAAAGATTTTTTCTCTGTTTACTTTTCCCCTTTTGAACTTTTCTAAATCTATCCATGCGGGGATGACCTCTATCTTCCTATCAGGAACCCCTAACTGAGAGTACCTTTTTCGTTCAATTTCCGTCAGCGCAGTGCAAAACGTAACATTACGAATGCTTCTTCTGAAGAACAAGTCATACATTTTCTTGAAGAAACTATCTTTAGGATTATGAAAAAATCCGCAAGCAGAATAAATCACTGGCTTTTTCTTTCCAATGAACCGAAGAGTATAATCCGACGTAAATCTTCCATGACCGAATATATGGATTACATCAAAATCTCTCCATATCTCTTTAAGTTTGATTTTAAATTCTTTAGAATAACCAAACCCTCTAACAAACCGGTCATTTCTGCAGGTGATAATCTTGACACCTTCAATTTCTTCAAATGACTTAATGTCTGTAGTCTTTTCATAAAGATCTGTTTGTAGAATTGTTACATCTTGTCCTTTCTTTACAAGATACTTGGAAAGTTCCCACACAACTTTTTCAGTCCCTCCAGGATATTGAATTCTCGCGCTGCTAATCTGAAGAATTCTCATTGAGCGCCTCGACGTAAATCTTTTTTAGTTTCTTATTTCGGTTATTAATCGAGAACCTTCCAGAACTTATAGCTTTCAAACAATTCTTAGACATTTTCTTTTGAAGAGAAGCGTCTTTAAGAAGTTTTACACAAGGTTCAACTAGTTTTTGAGAAATCTTATCAATCCCCTCTTTAGTGATGTTTCTATGGGTCATCTCAGAATCAATAAGAAAACCTTCCCCCTCTTTAATTATCTCAGAAACCGAATCCGTAAGCGAGGTTTTCAAGGCCACTACTGGAACCCCAAAACTCATTGCCTCTAGAATTGTAAATCCAAAAGTATCCATAAAAGAAGGATACAAAAAGACCTTCGCTTGACTCATAATTTTAAACAAGTCTTTTTGAGGCATCAAATCATAGAACTCTATCCCTAGATAATCTTCCTTTAATGCTCTTGATGTTGGGGAAATAACTACGCAACGCACTTTTGGTATTCTCATCTTTATCTTCTTCATAGTTTCAAGTGCCACAACCCCTCCCTTGAGTCTAAAATCTCTCGCGACAAAGACGACGACATCCTTTCTTTCAGAAGAAACTTTTTTTTGAGATGGAACTGCAGGGTAGACTAATTCGACTTTCTTACTTGCCTCTGGAAATAGTTTTAATATATCTCTTTTAGCATGCTCACTCCACGGAATAATCATCTTACAGTTCTTCTTTAATAGGGTTTTTTTGATTCTTCTAATCGCTATAGGATTATTGAACCCGGAGACAAACATAGACCAAACTCCTTCCATATCTGCTACCCAAGGTTCCTCTGTGTTCTTGCTTAAACAATGAGCACAGTGAATAAGATTATACTCCTCAGAGGAGGGCGTTAGATGGGAGTTAACTATTGGGAGATTCAACCAATTTAAGATCCTACGAATGTTTACCTTAATTCTAGTAAGTAACCAAAACTTTTTTGCGCTAGTAATCGCCCCCTTTTGTCGGGCGACATTCAAGTATTCAATCCCTTCAGGTGGAGAACTCAAGAGATATTTATAATAGGGAGAATCAGGGAATCTCCAAGGATATTGGAGGAATACTCTAATTTTTCCGCCTTTAATCTTCATAAATTTAAACATATCATTAACTTTAAATAACTTCTTGCCTAAAAATTTTCATGGAAACAAAAGGCAGAGTAGCATTAGTAACGGGGATTACCGGTCAAGATGGGAGTTATCTAGCAGAGTTTTTGTTGTCTAAGGAATACAAGGTTTATGGAATGTTTCGGGAAAGTAGCACTGATGACCATTTAGGAAGAGTTTCTCACCTAGATGGTAAAATTACTCTTATCTGTGGGGAAATGTCAGATCGTGGATCCCTTACAAAGGTAATAAAGGAAACAAAACCTGATGAAATCTACAATCTTGCCGCACAGTCTCAGGTAAGACTTTCTTTTGATCAGGAGGATTATACAAATGAAGTGAACTGGTTAGGGGTGGAGAAACTTTTAGATGTTATAAAGGAATATTCCCCAAAATCCAAGCTATATCAAGCTTCAACTAGCGAATTATTTGGAAAGGTTCAAGAGTCACCCCAGTCTGAGAAAACTCCTTTTAATCCAATAAGCCCTTATGCCCAGTCAAAACTAAAAGCCCATCGGGCAGTAGAAAGAGAAAGATCCCAAGGGCTTTTTGCCTGTTCAGGCATTTTGTTTAATCATGAAAGCCCGAGAAGAGGAATAGAGTTTGTTACAAGAAAAATTACGGATGGTTTGGTAAGAATAAAGCTAAGGATTCCTCAAAGAGAATCTGGAAAAGATTATTTGGAGTTAGGAAACCTTGAAGCAAGAAGGGATTGGGGTCACGCAAGAGATTATGTAAGAGCCATGTGGCTAATGCTCCAGCAGGATC
>JBAZPJ010000136.1:0-2723 GCA_041648255.1 Candidatus Nanoarchaeia archaeon | reverse complement strand
TCAAAACCAGTCAATTCTATTTTTGTCTCCTTACGCATTAGCTACTTTGTAGCTAAACTGGTTAATTAAAATTTCGGTACTGAAGAATACAGATCAACATTAAACTTCAGAAAGCTGAACAGTTACCTGCAGTTTCAATACGTTTTTAAGTTTTTCACTATTGTTGTCAGTATGAAAGAAAGTTATTCCTTTAAAGATGGTAATCATCCTTATGTTCATTTAGCAGAATCATTAGATGCTTTTGAATTAGTGTTAGTGGACGCAAATGTGTTTGACCATCCAGGTGAAGGTTTAGGGAAGATCTTGCTTGGAGAAAGAGTGATTGAAGGGTTAGATAGATATGCTCGCCGATTTGATGTGGATCTGGAGAGGTGGGGGTGGCATTGGTATACCTTAGAAGGTCAAGGATATATTACGCCTGAGGTAAAAAAAGAACTAGGGGTGATTTCTGGAATTCTAGAAGGGAGCCAGGGGTGGTTTGCTAGGCATAGTTTAAATCCGAATAGAGTGTGGAATGAGTCCTCACCGCTAGGAAAAGTAAGAAGATTATCCGGCGTTATAAAAAAGTGCTATGAAAAGTTACCAGTTTATCAAGGTGCAAAGAGATTGTATTCTTCAGTAACGGATAGTGAGGCGGATCATAGTTTGGTTGGTGCTGCTCTTGATTTTTATGCAAGAAGTGCAGGGAAAAAGAGTGCTGCAATTGTGACTAAAGATTTGGATGTAATTCGTATTTTTGCGGCGTATCAGCGAGTATGTACTGATTCGGAAGATCTAAGAAAAGGAATTCAATTATTTCGTCCGTTGAGTAGAGAATATTGGAGGGCACGTGCAATTGAGATAGAAAAAATAATGGATGAATTTCCTGATGATCGGATTATCCGGCGAGTAAATGGGACTACGAATAATCGCTAAATTCATTTCAAAACCTTTTTATAAGATCAGATTTGTCTTTTTTCTAATGGGCTCATGGTCTAGTGGCTAGCTTTTGGAATTAGTTTCAAAAGTCCATGAATGACACCACCCTTACAAGGTGGTTGTCGCAGGTTCGAGTCCTGCTGGGCCCACCATTTTTATTAAATCTTTAATTCTTTGTAAGTAGTTCTTAAGGTTTGTAATCCTTTTGCAATTTCATTGTCTGAATGTTGTTGATAGAAGTTATCTAATTTTTGCCATTTTAATTCAGTAAGCTCTTCTTCTGCTTTGATTGTTAGTATTCCGGATGTAATTGAACATAAATAGATTGTAATGGTCATTTCTTTTCCTGACTCTCGAGTATAAGTGTGGGAAGTTAATGGTTTTATAATTTCAATCTCAATTCCTAATTCTTCTGTTGCTCCTCGTTTAGCGCAGTCTTCAGAGCTTTCTCCTTCATGTGCTGTTTCACTTGGTAGTGCCCATGCGTTTGGATAATCTTTTTTTAATGGAGATCGTTTTCCAAAAAGAACTTCGCCTTTATTGTTTTTAATAAGTAAGACTGCTGCGTAATCCATAGCGTGTAACAGAATAGAAAATTTAAAAGCTTATCCTAAGTTTCTTACGTTACTTTTAGGTAAACTTTCCGGGTGTAAACTGCGTAGCATTCTTCGGTACATTTTATTCATATCTACTAAATGAATGAAGGAGAGGAATAAGAATAAGACACAGGCGATAAATAAAGGTAAAAATAAGTAAAGGTTGAATGGTCCAATAAAGAGGAGTAAGACTCCGACACCGAAGACTAATGCTGCAGCGAAATAAGCGAAGAAGTAGGTTTTGTTATGTTCATAGCTTAATTTTAAATGTTCATAAGTTAGATCCATATTATTTTTCTTAATTGGTTGCTTTATAAGAATTTGTAATGTGGAATATGGTGTTTTGAATGTTTATTTTTAACGAAGGAGATAGAGTGATGAATGGGCGGTTATATCTAACTTGGAACAAATTTTAGGATAGGCAGACTTAACCAAAGGTTTTAATTACTTACAATTAATAAGGGGAATATGGGTATTAAAACAACGTTCAATCACCTGCAAATCTATATTGGGGATGGAGAAGTATCGTTTAAATTTTATAAAGAATTGTTAACTTACCTCGGCTATGAATTGATTGTTGAGGATAAAACCCATTTAGGCATGAGAAACGGATTAACAGATATCTGGCTAAAGGAAGTGCCAAAAGAAAATAAGCATAATAAATATAGCAGGAGAAAGATTGGTGTAAACCATGTAGCATTTGCTGTTGCTAAAAAGGAAGACGTAGACAAATTCTACAAGGAATTTCTTATTCCAAAAAATATCCAAACACTCTACAATACTCCCAAAGACTTTCCGAAATACACTCCCAGCTATTATGCTGTCTTTTTTGAAGATCCTGATAAAATAAAATTAGAAGTAGTCTTCTTATAAGTTCTAGTTTTTTAAGAATTTATCTCTGCGTTGTAAGAGGTGTAGTCTTTTTTCTCTTATTTTATGGTATTTATTGGTGTGTTTGTCATTTCCCGTTTTAAACGCTTTTTCGCGATGGTGTTGTTCTTTTGTTCCCAGTCGTTCTATTTGGTAGGTTAATCCGACAAGGGTGTAGTAGAAGAAGTAGTAAGTTCCTCCTAAAATTAAGATGAGAAGAACGATCCAAATCCAACGAGGGCTGGATGTTTCTTCGCTGATGATTTCGTTTAAGAGGGGTTGTTGTTCTGGATTTTTTAAGTTGATTGTAACAGTTTCATAATCTTCGATTGTTTTTCC
>JBAZPJ010000135.1:0-2726 GCA_041648255.1 Candidatus Nanoarchaeia archaeon | reverse complement strand
TCTCTCACCAGATGCACACAGGCTTCCACTAATTCATCCGAATAGCGGTGGTCCCGGTACTTGCCTTGACGCACCAGGCCGCCCCATCCGGCGTCTCCCCAGATGCAAAGCGCCTTACCGGGTTGTGTGCTTTGACATCGGCGTCAATTCGCCCACTGAGACGACACTGCGGTATGCCGCCTTGATGGATAGCGTGATATAACGCTAAGCATGAATCCTTACCACCACTCCACGAGCATAAAAATGAACGTCCTGTTATCTGTGTAATCGCTTTTGGTATCATCTTTTATATCTTCCTTCTAATAAATTATTCCCGACTCTCTTGAAAATGTCTCATACTCTGAATTCATCGATCAGATCAAGCCGGTATCTCCGCACGGTCATTAGCAAACGATGAAGAAAGCATAAATCCTATTGAACATGAAACTGAATTTGTGTACCGAACCGATGAGCAGTACGAATATTTCTGCCAATAACAAGATAGTTTTAGGATTCATGGGTTGTTCTTCTTTTATTGACTTTAACGGACACGGCTGAGGTACGAGGTATGCAAAGCAATAGCCTTACAATATTCCAAAACTCTCCGAGAAGTCGAAAATCTCAGATTTATCGAACTGCCCACCTCGTTACCTCCAGGCAATGGTTATCTACCTTTAAATGAATTTTTAAACCAGCCAAATTCATTGACCATTTTTTCTACGTTTTTTTCATCTCTCTTTGATATTGATGGTTTATATAAATAAGTCACATCTAAAGAAAAACCATTTTCTCCATCATTCTTCTCAGTTGCAATCCCAACAACAATATGTGCCTCTGGTGTATATTTTCTTACAATCAAACATCGACCCATTAGTTCAGCACGTCGATATTCACGATCTTCATCTCTATTTGCAGTAAGAAACACATAAACAATATCAGAATAGGATGCAACAGGTCGAGATCTTATTGTAGGATTAGAATAAAAATCTAAAAATCCTTTAGAAAGTAATATTCGATTATTTCTCGATTCTTTTGCCATTGTTCGTAATACTAATTCAATATCATTATAATTACCCCCGACTTCTAGTCTTCCCTTCTGAAAATCTTTTGTTAGTAATTCTATAAAATTATCCCAAAGAGAACTTACCTTAACATTCTTTTTCCATCTTGAATATTCTTTACTTGCAATATAGCCCTTCCAGAGATTATCATCCAAAATGGTTGTATTACCTTGATATTTAAAATCCTCATTATTGCTTAAATAAAATGCTAATAAATCTTCTTCCCCTCCAGTTATAACAAAATCTTTCTCTTTATTTTTATATAACACTTCTTTCTTCTCAAGATATTTAAGAAGGTCTGTTATTGTATCAAGTTCTTTAAATATTATATCTACAGATATATTATCAAATACATGGACAAATCCTTTCCCAAAATCACCCCATACAATTGGCATTTTTTCTTCTCCACCTATGGCTACAGCAATTCGATAATATTTACGATTTTGTAATGGGGGTAATTTTAATTCAACTGTTCCATTATTAAGTAAAATATTTTCTAAACTATTTAGATATCTTTCAGCACCGTATATCTGCTTATAGGATTTTTCAATAGCAGTTCTTTCCCATCTTTCCCAATCAACTTTATTATTTCCACTATCAGTTGGAATAATTTCTTTAACGGATATGATAATAATATTTGGTTCTGAGTAGACCAAAATATCACAAAGTTCTTTACCTTTTTTACCTATAGGATTTGCATAACTCCATAGAGATAGGCAAGTATTCTTAGTTAATTCAAATATTAATTTTTCAGTATTCGTCATGTTCAATTATGTAGCTAACGCTCGAACTGTGCCGACAGTTTTTTGTTCGGCACCGGTGAGATGTTAGCCCGTCATTGAATGCTCTTGATTGTTTCATTTTTCTCAGAGAATCTTCTCTTCACGAGGTCAAGAAATTCTGTTCGAGAATATGAGATTTCGCCTACCTTGAGATATACTTCAAAGGGCGTTTTAACTGGATTATCCGAACTAAACTCTTTCTCCATCCGTAGATAGTCGATCACAAAACGCTGGAATACTTCTGTATCTTCAGAATCGATAAAGGCGTAGTTCTCCCGCAGAACATCAACAATTTTAGCGTTGTTGTCCCTCACCATTCCTACATAGTAATTGGCCAATTGAAGTGTAGCATCGGCTTCTTTTCGTAGGGTTTCTTGCGTGTAGTTGTCATTACTCCATTCCTGATTAACGAAATGTTCCTTGTACGCATTGTGAAATTTGTCATTAAGAGCGAAAAGAGCCTCAGTCAAAGATGCAAAGAAATAGAGAGGACCGTAGACTTTCGTTATCTGGTCTTTTAAGAAATTGTGCTTTCTCGACGCTCTTTCGGACCTTGCCGTTCTTGCCCAGTTTATGAGGGCTACGAGAATTCCCCCACCAAGAGAACTTGCTATAAGTTGCGACGTGTCTCCCATATCAATCCTTTTTGGCCAACATATGTTTATAAAGCTCCTTTATTGGCAAAACAGGTTTCTCTATTCAGAAACAAGTTTCTTAATGAAGAAACTTTTCTGGAAGGTTTCTTAATCAAGAAACTTAAAAGTTTCCCGAAACTTCGGGACAAACTTTTTTGAAAAGTTTCTTAATGAAGAAACCTGTGAGTTTCTCCCTTGCCAACCTTCCAGATTCATTTTGCTTTTCTATTTTCATACAGTTGTATTTTAATCATTAATAATCCGTTTGT
>JBAZPJ010000134.1:0-2750 GCA_041648255.1 Candidatus Nanoarchaeia archaeon | reverse complement strand
GAAACATACCCTCCTCTTATCATTACACTCTTTTATTTGATACTTTTCCCTACCCCAATCTACTAAGGTATAACTGAGTGGTCTTTCAATAGTGGAAGCAATAATCCTTTTCCATCTCAACCTTAGGTATACCTTTTCGCACGATTTTTTATCTAATCCAAACTTTTTATGCATGAAATTATCTAATCCACTTTTTGAGATTATTTTATTGTTATTTAGTTGTTGGATTATAGAATTTTTATACATCTTAAACTCTGCTCCTTTAATGAGAGAATGCCTGCTCGATAGTTTAAGTTTGTACTTAGCTAATTCCCTTGTGCTTCCTTCTGTTAAAGATATTTCCTTTGGTAAATCATAACTCTCATGGAGTTCTTTATTCAGAATTTTACTCATCTTTGCATAACTTAAATCGGAGTCATATAGTTCTTTACATCTTTTTTTAAAATAATTCCAGCCTTTTTCATTTCTAATGAGCGTATTAAAGACTGTTTTTCTAATGTTTGAACTGTTAATAATTGATTCTACATTAGTTTGTTTAAGATTTAACCTTCTTGCAATTTCCTTTGCTGTGTATTTCCTTAACTTTGCTAACTCAATAACTTCTTTATAGATCAGAGAGTCTTTTTTAATAATTAAGTTTTTATTTTTGAAATCAAGTTTTTTTCTCCATTTCATAACCATTATTTCACTCACTTGAATGTCTTGTGGCAATAAGCTCTTTTTATGTAAAACTCCATTTATTTCAAAAGCTATTTCTTTGTAAGTTAATGTTCTTTTTTCACTATCGAGAATTATGTTCCTGATCATTGACTTTAAGCCTGGGTCTTTGAATAAATATGGTGAGGCTTTCTTGTAGATTTTTTCAGTCATTGAGACGTATTTTATTTGATCTGTTGTGGCTCCTAAATTTCTAGCAATGTCTTCATACGAAAGAGATTTATCTTTTAAGGAAAAGCTTATTTGATTCCACAACTCATTGCCCCTTTTTAGCATTCTACTGAGAAGTCTTACTTCTATAAAAATCTAATTACTTCTTCAACCATTTACTTTTTCCGATCAAAAAACCAAGACTTCCGCCTAGTAATCCCATCAACAAATCACCCATTGTATCTTTTATGCTTGGTTGACGTACGTGGCTTGGAAGCACTACATCCAGAATATATTCATAAAACTCCCATGTAACGGCAGTTAAAGCAACTAGTGAAATAACGAAGGCAAAATAAATCCACATATTCATTTCACCAATTAGTTTTTCCTTCTGAGCAATTTTAATTAAAAGGAAATAAGAAACAGCAATTGTAATCCCTCCACCAAAATGCATAAACTCATCAAACCGAACAATCGTCTGATATAATCCTGCCCTTCCACCAATCTGATCAAGAAATAATATAAGAACAGGTAATAAAACAATAATCATCCACTCCTTTTTATACTTACTTAACAATTTCATCATTTAATCTCCTCTAACTTTATTTATAATAATTCAATCCGTTTCTAAAATCATGATTCCTAAAATTTTCAACATCTTCTTTAAACTTATTCACAATCTTACTTACTGGGCTAGGATCTTTAAACGGAGCATCCACTAACGCCGCAGCTAATCTTCTATACTCTAACGACACTTTATTCATTGGCCGATACATTGTAATTGGCTGAACAGCCGCTAATGCCTCTAACACTTTCTGATCATTCTGTAAAACCGCAAGAACTGGAATATGAACCGCATTCTCAACCTCTTCAAACGAAATCTCATGCTTTTCTCCACGTACATGATTCATAATCAATCCAACAATCGGAATATTCTTTTCCTTCGCTAACTTTACTGCCCGTAATGTGGTACTTAATGTTGCATAATCTGGACTAGACATTACAAACAACTCATCAGCAGCAAGCATCGTTCCTAATAACTCATCATTCAAACTTGGAGAAGAATCTAATAAAATAACATCATACTGTTTCTTTAACACACTAATCTTTTGTTTCAATTTTAATGGATTTACTCGATCGGCAGTCAAACTAGCAGGCAAGACATCAAATCCCCATTCATGCTCCACAATCGCTTCATGTACCATCACTTCATCATTTAACACACTATTCAAACTATATCCATGCTTTGCAAACCCTAAATGCAGACTTAGATTAGGACTAGAAAAATTAGCATCAATAACAAGCACCTTCTTACCCTGCTCTCTAGCTAAACTCGCAGCAAGATTCACAACCGTTGTTGTCTTACCTACACCACCCTTAATCGCAATAATTCCAATCACTTTTCCATCAGTCATATCTTAAACACCTCAGCCATCTTTTCAAGTAAGACCTGTGAAGATTCAGGAGATACTCTCTTTGGTAATAAGCTTCTTTGTACATGAGATTTATGGAGCGGAAAATGTTCAATAACAACTCTTGGAGCAGGAGCAACAAACGACTGGAACTGTTCTTTAATCTCTTCTTCAGCAGCTCTTGCCTGTCTAATTAATTTTGATTTGATATCACTAATCTTAATCTGCTTCTCTAGCTTTTTAATTGGCTTTAACTCCCATAATCTTGGTACTGGAACACTACTCTCAAATCTCTTTGGATGATACCCCTGGCCTAACTTCTTCTGATCAAGAAATGGAACTTTCTTTAATTGTTCATCTAATCTTATTTTTGCTAAATTTAACGGATCAAGCCATCTACTTGGAGAAAAACCATCATCAGCATCTTTTAACTGCTCAGCTTTCACCTTTGCAGCATGCACCACCCTCTTT
>JBAZPJ010000133.1:0-2761 GCA_041648255.1 Candidatus Nanoarchaeia archaeon | reverse complement strand
TTTTAAGATTAATTTTTGCAATTTCTTGTTGTTTTTTTGTTAAGGAGATTTCATCAAAGAAGGTAAGGCATTTGTTTACAGACATATCTGTTAAGTCAATAATGGATTTTTGTTGAACGGTGACTGCTAAGACTTTTTCTTTTAATCTTTTACCGTTGCAGCCGGGGCATTCTGAAGCGCTCATGTATTTGTCTAGTTCTTGTTTTTTCCATTCAGAGTTGGTTTGTTTATAGAGTCTGTCTGTTTGGTTGATGATACCTTCCCATCCTTCTTTGAAGTGCATGGTTGATCCGTTACTCCATTTTCCTTTGGTGATAGTTTTACTTCCATAGAGGAGGATGTCTAATTGTTCTTTTGTAAATTCGCGAATGGGCATAAATAACGTAAAGCCAGCATTTTTTCCAATGACTTGTAATTGTTGTCCTCTCCAGCTTAGATCCATTTTTCCATAGACTGCGATTGCTCCGTCCATAATACTTTTTGAAGTGTCGGGAATAACGAGTGCAGGATCAAATTCTATTTTTACTCCGAGGCCTTTGCAGTCTTCGCATGCGCCAAAGGGACTGTTGAAAGAAAACATCCTTGGTTGTAGTTCTTCGAAAGAGATGCCGCAAACTGGACAAGCTAACGATGAAGAATAGAGGTGTTCTTTGTTTTTAGAATCAATAATGATAACAAGTCCATCTCCTTTTTTTAAGGCTTGTTCGATTGCTTCGCTTAATCTTGAACTATCTTGTGTATCTACCCTGTCAATGACGATTTCAATATCTTGTTTTTTATAGCGGTCTAATTTAACTGTTTCATCTGTTCGGTAGATTTCTCCGTTTACTCGTACGCGGACGTATCCGTCTTTTGCTAAGTTTTTAATGAGTTGTTCATAGGTTCCTTTTTTCTGTCGTACAACTGGAGCAAGGATGGTTAATTCTCCTTTGTAGTCTTCTTTAATTTTATTCGTAATCTGTTCCGCGGTTTGACTTTCAATGGGAATTTTATGTTCCGGACAATGGGGTAAACCGATTCTAGCAAATAATAATCTTAAGTAATCATAAATTTCTGTGACTGTTCCAACAGTGCTGCGTGGATTGTTTGATGTTGTTTTTTGTTCAATAGAAATTGCTGGTGATAATCCTTCGATAGAATCAACATCTGGTTTATTCATAACGCCTAAGAATTGACGTGCATAGGCACTTAAAGATTCAACATATCTGCGTTGTCCTTCTGCATAAAGAGTATTGAACGCTAGCGTTGATTTACCAGATCCAGAGACTCCTGTAATAACAATAAATTTGTCGCGAGGAAGAGTTACGGTAAGGTTTTTGAGATTGTGTTCTCTAGCGCCACGAATAATAATGTCTTTCATTGTTCCTCTAATGCGAGATACTTTATTAACGTTTCTTTCAAAAAGTCAGATTTTTTTCTTTGCAGTGATAAAAGTAGGTTAATTTAAATAAAACGTAATTCTTGCAAATTCTATGAAAACAATTCTTATTACTGGTTCTTCTTCTGGGATTGGGAAGGTAAGTGTTGATTATTTTAGTAAAAGGAATTGGAATGTTGTTGCGACCATGCGTGATCCAAAAAAGGCAAGTAAGTTTAATTGGCCTTCGAATGTGTTTGTTCTTGCTCTTGATGTTACAAATCTAAAGTCTATTCAAAAAGCAATTAAAGGTGCTGAAAAGAAATTTGGAAATATTGATGTGCTAATAAATAACGCGGGCTACGGCTTGTTTAGTCCTATTGAATGTGCTTCAGAAAAACAAATTAAAGATCAATTTGAAACAAATGTGTTTGGACTTGTGAATGTAATAAAAGAAGTTCTTCCTTCAATGCGAGAAAGAAATAAAGGTGTTATAATTAATGTCTCAAGTATCTTAGGAAGGATCACTGTTCCTGGAACTGGGTATTATGCGGGAACGAAGTATGCACTTGAAGCGATTAGTGAAGGGTTGTGGTATGATCTTGCTAAAACGAGAGTTAAAGTAAAGTTAATTGAGCCTGGTGCAATTAAAACTCAATTTGCGAGCACAAAAGTAATTGGAGAAATCCCTCTTGAATTTTATAAGAAGATGCTAGAAGAAATGAAGAATGAAAAAGATTTTGGGGGAAGTACTGCTCTGGATGTTGCAAAAGTTATTTACAAAGCTGTTACTGATAAGAATAAGAAATTAAGATATCCTGCTGGAAAGAGGTCTACAACATTTTTATTGTTAAGAAAGTTCTTGCCAGATCAAGTTGCGTTGTATTTTATTAAGAGGGCGTATGGGTATTAGAAAGGTAAAGGTTTAGAATAATCCTTATTAAAAAAAGAGGCAATAACACTGCATAAGGGGCGTAAGGAAAGTAAAGAAGGTATTGGATTTGATCAAATTAACG
This sequence comes from Candidatus Nanoarchaeia archaeon, assembly GCA_041648255.1. Classification (GTDB taxonomy): domain Archaea; phylum Nanobdellota; class Nanobdellia; order SCGC-AAA011-G17; family GW2011-AR18; genus JAHFKM01. Next base: position 388 of record JBAZPJ010000133.1, on the reverse strand, counting down.
AAACATTCAAGACGGGCTTTTTTGGGTTGGTATCAAAAGTTTTATTAACTTATAACTACTGCCCCATCGGAACATGGTGTCATTGAAATCATTCGCAGCTTCTTTTCTTGCTGCTAGTACAATTGTTTCTGCAGCGTTAGCTGATCAAATTCCAATCACCTATGAACGGAAAGAAGTTGTAAGTAAAGCAGAGGGGTTAGAGTTAGTAGTTGATGCAACGCTTTCTGGAGAACCTGCTCACATTGTTCTTTCTAGTAATGGCACTCAGTATCATAACGCAAGTAAAGGCGTTGAACTTGTTGCAAGAAAAAATACTGTCGAGTTGGATGCGTATGTTCTTCAGGATGCAAAGAAAGTGAAGTATTTGTTAGTTGTTGCTGGTGCTGGG
>JBAZPJ010000132.1:0-2791 GCA_041648255.1 Candidatus Nanoarchaeia archaeon | reverse complement strand
TTCTAAGGTAATGAACGTGCTCTTGGCTAGTTTATTCCATAATTCTTCGCATAAGTGGGGTGTGAAGGGAGCAAGTAATAATAGTTGGGTCTCTAGTGTTTGTTTCATAATTCTTTTATTAGGATTATTTTTAGTTCGTTTCAAGTAATGTCTAATGGTATTTTGTAATTCAAAGAATCCAGTTTGAATAGCACTTCTAAAGAGCATGTCTTCCATTGCTGCTGTTGTTTTTTGAATAATGCTGTGAAGTCTTGATTCCATCCAGTCGTCAATCGTTCGTTGTTCTTCAACCCCATCGAAGTGATACCATTGTAAGGTCATGTCGTGGATAGTTTCTAGTTTTTGTGTGACTGATTCTAATAATTCAAAGTCCCAGTTTGCATCGTCTAATCCTTCTCCGCCTGCGAGTCGTGTAATTCTTACTGGGTCTGCTCCTATTTTTAATGCGTCTCGTAGGGTAACAAAGTTTCCTAAGGACTTAGCCATTTTTTCTCCATTAACTGTGCTCCATCCATTGACTCCGATTCCTAGCGGCCAATATTTTTGGGGAAAGAGTGCGACGTGATTAAATAAATAAAACGTTAAGTGATTTTGTATTAAGTCTTTTCCTGAGTTTCTTAGGTTGACTGGATACCAGTATTCAAATTCGTCCCGCATTGTTTCTAGATTAACAACAGAAGGCTTTTTTCCTTTGGATAAGAAGATATAATCAAATAAAGCATCATTAACATCTTCAAGTGGTACTTCTTTAATTAAATGGGAAATAGTATAGTACGCCATATAAATCGTAGAATCAGAGAGTGATTCGATTAACCATTTTTGATCCCAAGGGAGGCGTGTTCCTAATCCTTCTTCGTGGGTGCATGCCCATTGTTTGAGCCAGTCGATGGTATAGTCGAATTGTTGGCGTGCTTTTTCCGGGTAGAGTGTTAAGTGTTTCAAAGCCTCATGTGCTTCTTTTTTCCATTGGTGATTGCCATAGTCAATGAACCATTGATCTGAGACGATACGAATTGTTCCTAATGTTAAGCATCTGCAGACGACTTTTCCAGTTAGGTCGTAGAATAGTTCTGCGTAGTTATCCTTGATGAGTGCTTCTTTAATTAATTCTCTTGCTCGTTCTACAGGCATGTCTGAGTATTGTCCGCTCGTATCGTTCATAATTCCGGAGTAATATCCTTTTTTGTAAACAATTTTTTTTGCTTCTTCAAGTTTGTCTCGTTCTTTTTGGTTTTTAATTCCTAAGACTTGGCATACTTTGACTGCAGGTAAATCTCCTAAGTCGTCTGATTTGATAATTGGAATTGGTTTTAATTCTCTAATTTCATTATAATCTAGTCCGTATTGTTTTGCGAGGTGATCATCTTTTTGTAAGTCATAAAGGCCCATCCAGTCGTCTGGTGAGTCTGAAGGGACTGATGTTACGATGCCTGTTCCTTTGTTAGGATCGCAGAAGCTTGAAGGTAAGACTAATAATTGTTTGTTGACAAAAGCGGCAATGCCATATTTTCCTAAGAGTTGTTTTCCTTTGATTGTTTCTTTTATTTCTACTGTTCTGTCTTGCTCTTTTAATTTGTGGCTAGCTGGTTCGGAGATGATCCAGTTTTCATGGTTCACTTTTGCTTTGACATAATCTAGTTCTGGATTGATCCATAAGTTTGTTTGTCCGTAAATGGTTTCTGGTCTAAGTGTTGCTGCAATTAAATAGTCTGCTCCTAATTTGTATTTTAAGAGGGTATATTCTTGGGGTGTTTCTCCTTCCCCTTCAATTCTTGAATGATCCTGGATGGGGCTGTTATCGCGTGGGCACCAGACAACGGGGAATTTTCCTTTGATAATATAGTTTAATTCTTTTAATTTTCTAAATTGCCATTGGATAAATTTGTCATAGTAAGGGTTTAAAGAAGTAGTAATAAATTCTCGTCTAAAGTCAATGCTTAATCCTGCTTCTTTGAAATCTTTTTTCCATTCGTTGGGAAAGAATTCTACCCAGTATTCTGGATCTTTAAAGTGTTCAATTTCTGCTGGTGTAAATCCTAATTCTTCCATGATCTTTAGTTGTTTGGGTTCGTGTTCTGCGATTCTTTGTGCTGCTGCTTCAAGTGGTGTTCCTGTGCAGTGCCATCCTTGGGGGAAGAGAACGTTAAAGCCTTTCATGCGTTTATAGCGGGCGTATGCTTCTACGCGCATGATGGAATAGAAGTGGCCGATGTGAGCATAGCCATTCATGTAGGGATAGGGGAATGTTAAGAAGTATTTTGGTTTGGTGGTGTCTACGTTTGCTTCAAAGAGTTTGCTTTCTTCCCATGCGTGTTGCCATTTTTGTTCGACAGCTTTGAAGTCCACCATGGGTTAGCGCTATTAGTATTTACTTATAAAGCTTTTTTATAGGTTTTGTTGTAGGAAGTTTTTTATTGGGGAAGAAAGCGAATGAGAGTATGTTTAAGATTTTATATAAAAAAGTATTTAGTTGGTTTAGGAGAAATCCAAAGAAAACTGCGGCTATGGGTATTGCTGGGATTTCAGCCGCTATTCTTGCTATTGCTATTTCTATGAAAAAAGAAGTGGATGAGCAGATTTTTGAATTAAAAGAGGTTGCTGCAGAAGTTAAAAGAACTAAGGAGATCCCAGAAGAGCTTCCTATTGAAATTAAAGTAAAAAGTTCAACGACTTGGAAAGAGGTTTTTACTAAAATTAGTACTGAGGCTCAATCAAGAATTAAAATTAAAAAAAGAATAAACGAGATCATAGAAGATGAAAATGATCCCGATACTGAATATGTTTTAGGTAG
>JBAZPJ010000131.1:0-2802 GCA_041648255.1 Candidatus Nanoarchaeia archaeon | reverse complement strand
GAGAAAATCAATTTAGGGAAGTAGAAAAATTAAAACAATGGGCAATAGAACGAATAGAAAAAGATCCTACTCGTTATCAAGATCACACTAAGACCTATACCCATGGAGATTTCATTAAAATTGGAGAAAAAGATTACTCCTTGCACATCCAACATAAACCAAGAAGAAATAGTGCAGGATTAATTAAAGAAAATACAATTTATCTTTCTCTCGCAGAAGGATTAAGCCAGCGAGAACAACAAAAACACATTTCTACATTACTCGGTAAATGCATTGCAATAGAACGATTACCCCATTTAGAAGAAAAAATAAAACTCCTTAACGGACAGCATTTTAACCAAGACATTAACCAAATTAAATTTAAAAATATGACAAGCAGATGGGGAAGCTGCTCAAGACAGAGAAATATCAACATTTCAACTCGACTACTCTTTGCACCAACAGACGTCTTAGAATACGTATGCATCCATGAACTTGCGCATTTAATTGAATTTAACCATTCGGATCGCTTTTGGAACTTAGTCGAACAAGCCATGCCTACCTACAAAGAAAAAGAGAAATGGCTCAAACAACAAGGAAGAACATTAAGCTTCTAAGCAGCTAGTTCCCTGTAACGAGAATAACGATTCGCTTCAAAACGCATTTCTTTTGATAAAGCAACTAATGCAGCACGCAATTCAGGTAAATGCTCTGAAGATCGAACTTGAGCTAACTCTGCTCTGAACAAACGCATTTCCAATCCCACTTCAGCAACTTTCTTCATTTCTTTCTTTGAATCAGCAGTAAGAGCTTTTACTAATGGGAGATACGGAAAACCAGCACCCAATGGAATTGTTTCACCCGTTAATTGATGCCTCTCCAAAATTCTTCCTACCTCTTCAACATGAGCAAGATTATCCTCTCTCCCTAAACTATAATTATCCACTTCAAGCGCTGCTCCAGAAGCGATTTCTCTTAAATACTCTGGAGAAGTTTCAACATGCTCACGATTGCGAATCAACTGATACTGCCACGAAGCATTTAATTCCATTCTTCTTTCTCTAATTTAACATTATATAAGATTACTTATACCACCACTAAGAAACAGTTTCTATTCTCTTGTTTTGTACGGGCACACCCTTTCTAAAACTTTCGTCTAAATGTGCACATACACTCCACCCTTCGCTAGATTTATATAAATTCTTACCCATCAAAAAGTATGCTTAACATTATAACCAACCCAAACATACGACACGGCAAACCAGTAGTAGAAGGTACACGTATCACCGTTGACGAAATCCTAGGAATGCTTGAATCCGGAATGACCTATAAAGATATACAAAAAGAATATCACCTTAAACGAGAACATATCCAAGCTGTAGTCTATAGGAGGAAAATAGAATCTTGAAAAGGTTTTTATAGGAACAGTCGTGCAATAACTTAATGACCGTAGATTACAAAGCACTGGGAGTAAAAATCGGATTAGAATGGCATCAACAACGCCAAGGAAAGAAACTCTTTTGCAATTGTTCAACTAATTTACTAGAACAGGATTTACAAGCAGAAATTAAAAGAAAACTCCGTGCAACAGCAGGAGAACTCGGAAGCGTAGACGCAGCAGCAGCCTATGAACAATTACGAGACAAAGAATTTACCTATCACCTTTTCAAAGACGAAGCCTGCTTAGTAGACATTGATGAAGAACCACCCCACCCCGTCAATCAAGACCACTTACAAGAAACATTAGCATTAGCGCAGCTATTGAAATTAACTATCCCAGATACGATTTTTATTATGAGAAAAATAGTTACCGACGGATCAGCATGCTCTAGTTTTCAGCGAACAGCAATCTTCGGACTAGAAGGAAAAGACTCGTTTATTCATACAAGTAAGGGTGATGTTAAAATTAATCAACTCAACTTAGAAGAAGATTCTTGCAAAATTATTAAGCGAGAAGACGGAACAACTATCTATTCACTTTCTAGACAAGGTATTCCGTTATGGGAAGTTGGAACAGACGCTTCCATCAAAGACGCAGATCATGCACTCGAAGTAGCAAAACACCTAGGAATGATCTTTAGAAGTTTTAAAGGAGTCAAACGAGGACTCGGATCAATAAGACAAGACATCAACGTAAGCATTCGAGGAGGAGAACGCATCGAAGTTAAAGGATGGCAGGATCTAAAAACACTGCCGTTGTTAATTGATAATGAAGTCACACGACAGAAAAGCTTACTTGACTTAAAAGAACACTTACTCAAACATAAAATTGAAATCAAAGAACAACCACTAGAAGTAACTTCAATCTTTAAACAAACCCAATCTAAAATCCTAGCAAGTTTACTCCAGCAAGGAGGAGTTGTCTATGCATTAAAACTTCCCTCATTCTCAGGATTATTAAAAAAAGAAATCTGTGCTGGGAAAACATTTGGAAAAGAACTCGCAGAATACGCCATGGCCTTCGGCACAAAAGGCATGATCCACACTGATGAAGACTTAACAAAATATCAATTAGTAGAAGAGTTTAATCAACTAAAAAATAAATTAAATGCAAAAGAAGAAGATCTTGTCTTAATTGTAGCAGAAAAAGAACCTGTTGCAAAAAAAGCAGTCAACGCAGTCCTAGAACGAGCAAAACAATTTTCTAAAGACATTCCAAAAGAAACACGAATCCCAAATCATCACAATGCCACCAGTTCCTTTGCCCGCCCATTACCCGGCGCAGGAAGAATGTATCCAGAGTCAGACCTTTATCCCATTTCAATTACAAAAGACTTACTTAAACAAATTACGTTACCAGAATTATTGGATGATAAATTAAAA
>JBAZPJ010000130.1:0-2830 GCA_041648255.1 Candidatus Nanoarchaeia archaeon | reverse complement strand
TATTGAAATAATAAATACGACCCCCCTATAAGGATAATTAATAAAAGGATTCCTAGAGCTACCCAAAATTTCCATGAGGACAATCTCGAAGGCGTAGCTTTAGTGAAAGACTCAGGAGTCACATCCATAAAAGGTAATGTAAGTTTAAGTTTATAAATTCTATGAGCAACTCCCCCACATAAATCCTTAAAAAGCCTTGAGGTTTTTCCTGAATATGGAGATGAATGAGACTTTTAAGAAGAGGAATGTCGCTTTCAAAATGCGAATTGGGGATGTTCTTAAGGGTAAGCCAATGATGGATGAGGGGAAGTTTTTGTTCTTAGAGTTGGGAGATAAGAAGATTTCTAGGATTAATATTTTTGCGAATTGTGTTGATAAGTTTGTTCAGGAAGGTGAGAAAAAGTATGCTTCGTTAACTGTTGATGATGCGAGTGGGCAGATTAGGCTAAAGGCATTTGGTGACGATATTGGAATCTTGAAGGATGTAATGCAGGGAGACACCTTGCAGATTGTGGGTAATGTTAGAGAGTGGAATGCGGAGCTGTATTTGATTCCTGAGATTGTTAAGAAGGTTGACCCCAGATGGTTGCTTGTGAGAAAACTTGAAATTCAGAATGCAAGAAAAGATATGCCTGTTAGTTCTGGTTCTCCAGTGAAGGATATTATCATGCAGAAAATTAAAGATGCTGAAACTGAAGGGGGAATTGATATTGATACGATGATTATGGATGTTGAAGCGAGCCCAGATTTGATAAACACAGAGATTAAGAAACTCTTGGAAGAAGGATTAATTTACGAGCCAAGACCTGGAAGATTGAGATATCTGGGTTAACTATAAAGAACGCGAACTATCTCTTACTTGCATCATTCCACACCCTGCTCTTATGTCTTTTCCCTTGCTCTTAAATAAAGTTGCATGTATATTTCGTTTTCCTAGCTCATCTTTGAATTCTTCCATTGAATAGGTTTTTTCTATATCTAAGTCTTTTTTATGAGACTCTACTACTGAAGAGGTATGGTTTGGTTCCATAATCTTTACATAAAATCTCTCTTTCCGAGGGTTCAATAAGCTAACCAACTGTTCTAGAGTTTCTGGAGTATTATTAATTCCATCTATTAACATATAGTTTACAGTGGCTTTCCCTCTTCGTTTATCTAGAAATTCTTCTGTTTCGGCAAACATTTCTTCTATGTTCAAGACATGTTCCCTCGCTTTGTCAATATATACTGAATTTATCCATCTATTTCTGAGATTATTATTTGGAAAATGCAAGGAGAGTTCTAATCTTAGTGGATATCTTATGTCAGAATTTGTAAGCCTTTTGATAGTTCCCCTCTCACCGACTGTGGCAATAGCAAATCTTGTGTCGGGGAGGTATTCTTTGTGCTGTTGCATTGCACGGATAACATTCGTGCCAAAGAGTGGCTCTCCAATACCCATGAAAGCATATTCGACTACCTTCTCTTCCTTTATTGTCTGGAGGTTTCCATCCTGCATTAAAATTGTTTCTATTTGTTTATTAATTTCATTAGGTGTAAGGCAACGAAAAAATAGCTTTCCCGCGTTTGCGCACATTAAACAATCGTAAAAACATCCAACTTGAGAAGACAAACATAGTATAGATTTTGGCTTTTCATCTTCTCTATAGGGGAGATGTATAAATGCCCCCTCTATATTCTTTGTTAATCCTTTTGGATTTCTTAAATCTACTGGAACTTCTAAAGAGTATTTGGTTGCATAATCTTCTGACCGGCACTTTTCTACTAATTTCATAAATAAAAAAATATTCTTATAAAAACAATTTAAATATCTTCCGCTTCTAAATCGATGTCATCGCCCATAATGGTTTCTTCTTTGGCTTTTTTCTCTTTTGTTTTTTTCTCCTTAAGTCTTCTTTCTAGTAATTCTTTGCTCCTCTTAATCTCAGCAAGGTCTCTTACACTTACATTCCTGAGACGGTCTCTGTTTGAAAAGTCAGCTTCTCCGTGTTTTATCAAATCTACTTTTTCTTTCTTATCACGAAGATTGTGTTCGTGAAGTACTGAAAGAACTTTCTCCTCTCGGCTTGGAATCTTTTTACCTATATTCTGTTCTACTTCTTGGAGTATTCTCCGTTCAGTTTCACCAGGCTTACGAAACATTAAATCTCTTTTGTGGTCCTTTAGAAGTTTTATGCCTAAGAAGGACTCTAGCTTAAGGAAAATTTGTTCAAAACCTGCAGGAATCTGCCCTTGCTCTATAGCTCGAATTGTCTCGGTAGGAATTCCAGTTATTTGCGCAACCTGAACAATGGAGAGTTTCTTTCTTCTTCTGGCGATGTTTAGCTCCCAGTAGTAGTTGTCCTGGACGTCAGGATGATGTTGTTTATTCGCAGGCATTCTAAGTCTCGCGATGTTACTTTGGACAATGGATTGGTCATAACCTATGTCGGTTACGGGTCGTCTACTGCCAGAAAGTCGCTCCATTCTCTCCCTAACACTCTGATTTGTATCTGCTTTTTTAAGCTGTTCCTGAGAAGGTTTACGAATTATTGGAATGTTGTCTAAATCAGCGCAGGTCTTACAAACCTTAACAACTTCGTTATCTAAAATTCCCTCATAAAGCTGAATTTCTTCCTCATTCTTTTTACAAACAGCACATTCCATATTTTTTACAGATAAACCTTATTTTTAAAGAAATATATAGTTTAATGTATATATTAATCTTGAAGAATCTTATCTTTAAAGACCCAGTGCAGGGAGCCTAAGAAGGTTATGGGGATTGCAGAGGCTATTCCAGTTATAGTTGCAATGTTAGCATTTATAGTTCCTGACCCTAGAAAAGAATTTG
>JBAZPJ010000129.1:0-2859 GCA_041648255.1 Candidatus Nanoarchaeia archaeon | reverse complement strand
TTCCTCTTTACGTAATTTTGTCAAGAATGAATGAATGCAGAAACCACACCTCAGATTACAACCTCTAGTTGTTGTTAGACTATAGAACCGACCGTTATACCTTGAATATTTCTTAAACAAAGCATTATTCATTATAATTATTTCACCATGATCAAAAATATATGTTTCAGGCGGAAGATTTTCATGGAATGGATATTTATCAAGATTAGTTTCCGGTTCTCTCATTTTATTTTGTACAAAAAAATCATTTTGCATGTAAGCCAAATTAGGTATTTTAGATATATCCCCGCCAGCCTTTAATGTATTACAAACTTCTAATAATACATCTTCTGCCTCGCCCCTAACAACAAAATCAGCGTACTTTAAACATTCTTGCGGGTCTATGGCTGCGTGATAACCCCCCATAAATGAAATAAATTTATATTTTGATTTTAAGAATACCGATAACTTTTCTATCTCAGGAAATTCAGTGCTTAATACACTTAAACCAACTAACTGCGGTTTAGTTTCATTAAAAAATTTTTCTACAGCCCCATTCATAATCTCGTTATAATCCGGAAGTATCAAAATACGGCTGGAGATACTGTTTTTTCTTAGATATGCATGAAGATATTTTAAGCCTATAACATCAGTATTGCTCTGGACTGTTATAAGAAGTACACTTAGTTGTTTACTTATGCTTATCGACTGCTCTTTTTGATCTTCTTGGATAAGCTGGGTATGTTCTTCCACTTTGTATTTGGGTTGTCACCTTGAAGTTTATATATTTTTCTTTCTTCTAAACTTATCATTTTAGTTAATCCGCTATTTTCTTCATCCATCACTCTACAATCTCCAACAAACTTAAAAAACCTCCCTTCAAAGCTGGAAAGTTATATAAACCTCTCATCGCCTGAACAATCAAATGGTTTTAGAAAATCTTATTGATCCGTTAAAGGCAAAAAAACATCCATTCTGGTTATTCCTCCTTGGAATCTTCTTTTCAAGCGTCGCAATCATCTTCAGCCTATGGGTGTTTAAAAGCCAAGCAAGCCTCGTCATGGTCTTCTTAACTGTCGTTATGGCAGTTCCTTTAATGTACTCTACCCTTGTTATGGAAGAAAAAGAAGACTTAAAAGAACCAAACGAAACAACCATCTTAAAACAACACGCAAAAGCACTTACGTTCTTAAGCGCACTCTTCCTCGGCTTTGTTGTCGGCTATTCATTATGGTACTTATTCTTACCTGCAGACATCCTACAAACCACTTTCAACGTTCAACTAGACACAATCCGAAACATTAACACTGACCTCTCTCTTAAAGGCAGCACGATCGACTGGAGCACCGGATGGCATTCTTTCTTTTCTATCTTTGCAAACAACTTCAAAGTCTTTCTCTTCTGCTTAATCTTTGCCTTCTTCTTCGGTGCTGGAAGTATCTTTATTTTAGCGTGGAACGCTTCTGTTATCAGCGCAGCAGTCGGAACTTACTTTAGAAATGGACTCGCAGAATACGCTCATGTTTTAGGATTCAGCAAAGCCGCACTCTACTTCCAATTATTCACTCTTAGTATTCTAAGATATATGATTCACGGAATCTTTGAAATCGTCGCTTACTTTGTCGGAGCAGTCGCAGGAGGAATTATTTCCATTGCATTACTTAACCACGGTGCTGGAACAAAGAAATTCAACATGGTCCTCTATGACGCTTTGATTTTAATGGTTATTGCCGTTGCCTTCTTACTTATTGGAGCAGCAGTAGAAGTCTTTGTAACACCGCTTCTCTTTTAGGATCTCGTTAGACCTACCTTTAATAAATTAATTGGTATTCTCTTCTTCATGGTTGAAAAATTAATTCAAACAGGAGAATGGGATCTCGTTGATTTTAGGGAATATGACTCTCTTCGAACGAATAACCTAGACGCGTGCGTTGCAGCAATTACCTATTCCTCAGAAACAAGAACCAACTCCTCACGAACAAGATCGGGAAGTCTTGCCCACCACCTTATCATTAGTCCTTTAGACGAATACTTCGCTTGGATAAGACGAACTGTCAATCCCGACGACACAAACGTATATCTCGTTGGAGGGAAGGATAGATTGCCCTCTCAGCACAGCCCTCCTCTTTTCTCTCCAACTGCAAAAGACTCTTTCCGTTTGGTGCATCGCTTAGAATTATTCTTTACCGCTCACGGTTATTATATCGCCAATAAGCATACTTTTGGAATGAGAACTAGAAACGTTACTCTCTTTGCGGAGGGAAGGGTTGAAGTTGAAATAAAAGATTATTCTCTTCCCAGTAATCCCTCTATTGAACTTTGAAGCCTCTTTTAGGAATTCTTAAATAGCTTTCTTCTTCAATTTTATGATGAAACCACTCTCAGATAAATGGTTTATTGCACCCATTGTTCTTTTATTAGTTCATTTCCTTTACAGATTAATTGATCAATCCCAAATGATGTTTCAGTTTGCATTAGATTTTAATAATGATGTCAGCTCGTACATGGCACAACTTCACTTCTTAGATGTCTGCGGCTTTCACCAGGCCTGTCCTTATTGGTACAACGGATTTACTACCTTCACCTTTTCTCCACCCGGATGGTACTTCTTCACCTATCCTTTACACCTTCTCTTTAGCGATGTAAAAATAGCAACGTATGTTTCACTAATACTCATGTTCCTTTTAGGGCTCTTTCTTTTAATTAAACTAGGAAAAACTGCCAACTTCTCTTTAACCAAACGCATTGCTTTCTTCGCACTCTTCTTTGGAAACGCTTCAGCAATCGGAAACTTTATTCGACTAGGAAGAGTTAACGAGTTATTAGGATGGATCTTATTTATTCCTCTCTTCTTTTTATTCTATCACTACAGAGATAAAA
>JBAZPJ010000128.1:0-2867 GCA_041648255.1 Candidatus Nanoarchaeia archaeon | reverse complement strand
GAAAACGTTTACAGGAGAGAATAAAAAGGTATGAAGGAGCTGGAAAAGATTTAATGGCTGGTTTCCTAGAAGGATTTAATCCGTTATATAAAGAAGGAAATTTTTTTATTGTTTCTTATCCTTGGCAGGAAGATTTAGAAGTGACACGAGAGGTAGTAATTGGATTAATGGGTTTAGAAGTAATGAAGAGATAACCATGTTTCTTTTTGAAAGTTTTTCTTCCAAAGTGTTCTGCTGTCAAGTAGTCGTTGATACGTTTCGTGATTAATGAAGAAATGACAGAATCTAAATGTATCCTTTTCTGGAAAATAGAGTAAACGGAAGGTGACGCCATGAGTAATGTTGTCTTTAAGACAAAAGAGGTCGGAATCAGGGTGGAGGCTGTGAAAATATTTTTTAAGAAACATTGGATCTTGAAGATTTTCAAGGATGGTACGAAGCTTTTTCCTTACCCGTTCATTTTTAATTCCTTGTTTTATTTCTTCAAGGGCTGTTTGATTGACAGTGATGAATGCGGGGAAATATTCTTGAACAGTTAATGTTTCTGATTGTAGAGGGGGTTTAGTGAGTTCTTCAAAGAGATATTCTTGGAGTTCAGAGAGAACAACGATGTATTCTTGCTGTTTTTTGCACTTGTTAAAGCGTTGGTTAAAGGTTTTTAATTCCGGATGCTTGGCGTAGAGTTTAGGAAGTTCCTGTTGTAGTTGAAGTAATTCTTTGTTAAAGCCTTTAGATAGTTCACGGGAAAGAAGTATGTCAATAAGGCTGAGAAGAACCTGTACATCTTTTATATCCATAGGGCAGTAAGTTTAAAATAGTTTATATAATTTACTGTAAGAGCCTGGAGGAGCACCTGTTGTTTTGGTGGATTCTTTTTTGGGTACAAGTGTTCGTAATATTCTTTGAGGATCGGTTCTGAAAGACAAAGAATAATGTTCTTTTGTTCTGCTAGATCTATGATTTTTTCGCAGGCACCATAAGTAAGAGTTGCTGAGATGAGAACGTTTGTATCTACAGTAATTCTCATCATTTTCTTTTTCGTGCTTTGTGTACAAGATCAACGACGTCTTCTTCTTTGAGTCCAGCTTTCTTTGCTGCATCTTTTAATGGTTTAGTAATCTCTGCGAAGCTTTGTGTATTTACTTTCTTTATAATAAGTGTATCATCTGTCAAAAAGAAGATAATTTTTGTTCCTTTTTTGAGGTTCATTTCTTCTCTAATTTCTGAAGGCACAGCTATTTGTCCGCGTGAGCTTACTGTTCCCATTTCTACAAGTTCGTTCATGATAAGTGCCCCCTTAGCTTTATCTTATTAGTAAGGTGTATCTTATATATAAGATTTATTGTTTTAACTAAAAGAGTGAAGATCATATTTTTCTTTTGGTTGTGCTTTAAGAATCTTTAATCTATTGATGACTTCTTGTTTGTCCTTATAGGTCAGTTTTATTTCTATTTCGTGCATCGTTTTTTTCCGTTGACTCCCCCTTTTTTATTTTATAAAAATTCTTTGAATCTTGCTTCAATATCTTTAAATTGTTGTTTGGAAAAATCAAATTGTAATTCTTTTTCATTGTTGATTGCATTGCATTGTTTGTTTAATCCTTGTTCATCAAATGGTTTCAACCCTAGTATAGAAAGCTCTGCTTCAATCTTTTTTTTCGCTTCTTCCACTTTATCTTCACTTGTGAGTATTTCAGCTTCAAAATTGTAACCATAATCTTTTATCTTAATCAGAGAGAACTCAATCCCATTGTATGAATAAACTGAAGTTTCTGCACCATAAGCGACAACAATTTTCCATCCTAACCCAGCGAACAAATTAATATAATCTTGAATTTCCGATACTTTGAAATGAATTGAGGTTTCTTTTCTACTGTGCGTTGCGGTGAAAGATCCTTGTTTAAGGATTAATTCCGGTTCGCCGTTGGTTATTCTTAGCCGAAGATCAATTCCATCGTCTTCAGCTTGTGAAAATTCTGAAGGTATGTCATTTTTGAAGTACATAAAAGAGATTCTTCTCTTGGTTTTAATTGGTTTTCCAAATTTGGCCTTCAAGGCGTTATGTTGTTTATCTGAAAGTTCTCCAATATATTCTACTTCTTGGTTGTTTGTCATTTTTTCCCCATGTTTCCTCTTTTTTTTTACTAACTTATATCTTTCTTATAAATGCGCGAATAGTTGTCTTCTGAATCTTTCCGCCTAACCCTATACTTGTTGGAACCTCTTTTAGATACACTAAATATTCTTCACCTTACAGTTCTACTCAGGTTGGGCAGATAAGGTTTTCTTCGTTCATTGGTTTTACATTTCTTTAGGTATTGTTAATTCTTTATTGTTAAAATAATACAAATAATCTAACTTTTTCCCTGCAAATCTCGCTAAGGTAACATGACAATTATCATGATTAAGTTTACCCCGATCTTTGAGAGGCAATCCTAACTTTTTGCCAATTATTCCTTTAATGATATTTGCATGTGCGACGATGAGTACTACTTTTCCCTGATTCTTTTCTAATAAATCGTTGAATACCTTTATTGAATTTCGATGTTTTATGTAGTGTCTCCAGTATTGAAGTAAATATACTCTTTTCGTCCAGACTATTTTTTTGAATTCAGCTAGTTCTTTTTTGATGATTAGTTTTTTCTGAAGATGTTTTTCCATAGTTTGTGCTGTTTGAAGTGCGCGGGGTACATCGCTGGAATAAACTGCATCAATCTCATTCTTTATTACTGAAAACTTTTTAGCGATTTTCTCAGCTTGCTTTTTCCCTAAAGGTGTTAATCCTAAGCAAGGAGTTTCAATTTTAGAGTTGTATTCTTTGTTTCTAAGTTGTTCTCCATGTCTTACAAAGAAGACTAGGGTTTTTCC
>JBAZPJ010000127.1:0-2895 GCA_041648255.1 Candidatus Nanoarchaeia archaeon | reverse complement strand
TACTTTACACTTTTAGAAGTTATGCTGAAAGCTTTTGTTTTTCTAACAGACCTAATTTCTTTGCTTTGAATTCAATTTCTTTAATAACTTCCCCATCATAGCAAATTTCTCCACATTTTGTGCAGATCATGGTTTCAACAGGTCCGACAGCTGGACCATAAATGGGGTCTTCCATCTGAACGTACTTTATTTTTCCTCCACATTCTTCACAAATTGTTCGTTTCATCATTTTTGTAGATAAATGGTTTTTATTTTGTAAGTGTTTTCACCGATTATTTTGTAAGCTACGCAATAATAGGTGTAGCAGGTTAAAAAGCCTTGCGTTTGTTTTGTCTTTGATCCGTATCTGATTGCATTTTCAATATCTTCATCTCCTATTCCGCATACTTTCATTTTTATTCTTGCGTGGAGGGTTAAAATTATTCTCAATTATGTTCACCGAAATAATTTATCTAGAATTCTTTAAGTGCGTTACTTGAAGCTTTCCGAAAATCTTCCGGAGTTTTTGTGATTTATTCGAAAAAAAGAATTATGCTTGATTAATGACATTAATAGTTGTGACTGATCCAACATTTCCATACGCGTCTTTGTATCTGAAATAATCAAGAACAAAAAGAAAGGTTTATATATACGGGTGTATTACATTAGATTACATGATTGTCGCAGACAGTTCAACATTAATCTTGCTCGCAAAAATAGGGATCATAGACAAGGTGTTAGAAAAGATAAAGGGCGAAATTATCATTCCTGAAGAAGTGAAGGTGGAGATAGTGAGGGGGAAAACGACTGATGCATTGCTCTTAGAAAAAAGAATGGAAATGGGTAAAATAAAAATAAGAAAAGCAGATTTGAAATTGAAAGGGAGTGTAAGCGAGGATTTTAATTTAGGTGATGGTGAAGCAGAAGTGATTGCGTTTGCTATTGAAAATAAAGTGAGCGTTATGGTTGATGATAAGAAGGCAATTAAAGCGTGTAAAGTTTTTGGAATTGAATTTGTAACAAGTTTAGGTCTAGTCGTGAATATGGTAAAGAGAGGGTTTATTGAAAGGGAAGAGTCGGAAAGATTGATAGATCAATTAGCTATATATGGACGATACTCTGAAGAGTTAATAAAAAAAGCGAGGGAGGAGTTAAAATGAAAAAAATGGAATCAGTAATAACAGTAAGGCTTCCTGAAGAGGATGTAAAATTAATAAAGGAATTCTCTGCTGCGTATAAAAAAGATAAATCTACTGCGGTAAGAGAATTGGTGGAGATGGGAAGGGTATATTTTGCAATAAGAGAGTATAAAGACGAAAAAATAAGTTTAGGAAGGGCTGCGAAAATAGCTGGCTTGACATTAAGTGGGATGATGGATCTTTTAAGTAATTTAGGTATTAAGAACCATATTAGTCTGGATGAATATTTATTAAGCAAGAAGACTGCGGAAAAACTATTTTAGGCTTGATTAATGACGTTAATCGTTGTGACTGATCCAATATTTCCATAGACATCTTTGCATCTGATATAATAAGCGATAAAATTAGGAGTGCTTGCTGGGTCTGATGAGCTTGAATGATGGTTGCCATCTCGTAATAATTTATTTCCATCTTCAAAATTAAAGGCAGAGTTACTTGTACTTTCTCTGCATTCTGCGTCTTCAGCTACGACAACAACAAATTGAGTTGGCTGATCTTGTTTGTATGCTTTCAATATGGTTGGTGCGGTAAAGTCCGCGGTGACACTGAAGACTGTTTGTCCGAATGCAGTGTTTCCTGCTTCGTCTACACATCCAACGTAGATAGTGTGTTGTCCTGTTGGTAAGATGAGTGGATACGTGTGAGTGCTGCTATTTGTGATTGCAAATGTATCGTCCATTCCTGG
Organism: Candidatus Nanoarchaeia archaeon; assembly: GCA_041648255.1. Classification (GTDB taxonomy): domain Archaea; phylum Nanobdellota; class Nanobdellia; order SCGC-AAA011-G17; family GW2011-AR18; genus JAHFKM01. The sequence continues at coordinate 1,032 of JBAZPJ010000127.1, read as the reverse complement.
AATGTTTGTTTTCAGGCTTTCTCTTCGTGTGAATCTGCAGGTTGCTGTTCCATCTATTTTTGCTCCTGCTTCTGTTTTTACTTTAAGGGTAATATTTTCTAATTGTAAGCTTGTTTTTATTTCTCCGGTTGGTTCTACGCTTGTTATTTTTAGGGGATTGCTTCCTTTCAACGTAACTTTGTAGGGTTCTTGGTTGAAGTTCTTTGCTGGACTTCTATCTTGGCATTTGAAGTAGGCGAATTTGATTTCTCCTGCTTTGCTCGGTAAGTCTTTGAGTGCTGGTCCGACGTCTCCTGTTCCACTATCTGAGAATCTGCAATTATAGTTTCCAAATCTGTCTGGTCCTAGTGCGGTTTTACAAAGGTTTGTTGGCGGCATGTCTTTGTAGCTTGTTGGAGTGTAGCTCCATTTGCATTCTGATGGTTCATTGACAATAACGTCGACATTGCTCTGTGTAGCTCCAGCTGTTAAGTAGATTTCTTGTCCGATGCTTGTTCCAATAATATTTGGTGGTGTTGCGTCTGGTTCTTTTCCTACTGAGAATTTGACGAAGTAATCTTTTTCATTTGCATTACCCACTGCATCTTCACATCTGACATAAACAGTGTATTCTCCGCCACCTTTAGTTAGTTTTAAGGTTCCTTCTGTGACATTGGCTGTTGCTGGATAAGAGATTGGTTGGACGTGGAAGTAAGTGTAGGTTGTTCCTCCAAAGTAGAATGGTTCCATGTCTTTGTATTGTTTTCCTTGAGTAAAGCTCATTTTGCATTGGCTTGGTTCGTCTGTTTGGAGTGCGACATTTATTTTTTCGTAGATTGGTATTTCTTTTGTGAGTGTTATTCCGGGTATTTGGTCTGTTTTTGATTTGCCTTCATCAATGGAGTTCTGATATTTTTGATCAAATCCTTCTTTCCATGCGGTGATTTTTGGTGAATTAACATCAAATTTGCTTAAGCTGACACATTGTTCTTCTCCGGTTCCTTGGTTAATTAAAGAGCAAGTTAGTCCTAAGCTTTTACATCTGTATTCTGA
>JBAZPJ010000126.1:0-2938 GCA_041648255.1 Candidatus Nanoarchaeia archaeon | reverse complement strand
TCCATTTGTTGTTTTATATTTGGGTCAAGGTTCTTTGTCATTTCTTGATGCGCAGCGTTCATATCTGCGGAGGTTGGTTCTCCTATAGCTGCATGCATCGAATCCGTTCCCGGTGCTATTCCTTTTTCCATCATGTTTCTGCTTTCTAGTGCATAGGCGGAAATGCTTAGTGCTAAAACTATTACTAAAAAAAGTATTCCCCTTTTAAGATTTGTTTTTGTTTTCATTGTTCTTCCCCCCAATAGGTTAGTTCATCATCAATGTCCTCTCTCGGAGGCAATCTTCCGAAGTGTTCCCAATATTCTATTCTTTTTTCTCTGATTTCTAAAAAGTGTCCGTATTGTGTTGCGTTCATCACAACCACCCCCTAAAAAGTATTAGGGGCGAGTAAGGTTAAATAAGGTGTGAAGGCTGTTTCTGAAGTCCGGCTCCAGAAAATTTATATAGGGAAAACAGGCTAAAGAGTGTATGTCTCAATTAGCTCTTATTCCATGGTTTTTTACTTATGATCTCGCTTTAGATGTTCTTTTTGCGGTTATATCTTTGAGCTTATCCTTGTTCGCTTTTAAAATTTTTAAAGTAACTGCTCAGAAGCAGGCAAGGTTTTTTGGAATATCTTTTCTTTTTATAGGTCTTTCTTATTTTGTTCAATTTTTTTTTAGTATTTTTAAAATTTCTTTTTCAGACTTATCTTCATGTAAGGAGGCGTGGTTTTTTTCTTCTTGTGGATTTTATCTTCCAATGATGTTGATGATTGCAGGTTTTATGATATTAATGTATACGACGTTTGAAATAAAAAACAGAAGTGTTCTTTGTATTCTGCTTTTGATTAGTTTAGTGGGTCTTTTTTTAAGTAGTAATCCACTTTTGGTGTATTATCTTGTTTTGACGTTGATTCTCGCTTTTATTGCCGGATCTTTTGTAAAAAAATATTTTGAGAAGAAACAAGTGTTAAGTTTAGTTACTGCAATTGCGTTTTTGTTCTTGCTTTTTGGAAGCATTCATTTTTTGTTTTCTTTAAATCACCAAGTGTATTATGTGTTAGGAAGATTTTTTGAACTTATTGCTTATCTTTTGATCTTGGTTAACGTTTATTTGGTACTCAAACGATGAATACAAAAAGGGATAAGATTGCAATCATGCAAAGTATGCTTCAGATAGTGGCGAACAAGTCGGGGAGAATAAAGCCGACGGAAATTATGTATAAAGCGAATTTATCCCACGAAATGCTTAAGGTGTATATGAATGAATTGCTTTCAAAAGAGTTTATTATTGAACAAGTAGATAAAAAAGGAAAAAGAACGTATACTGTTACAATTAAAGGATATACGTTTCTCAAAGATTATGAGGTTATTAAGAAGTTTTTTGATTCGTACCATCTCAACTAAACTATGAAGCAACAGCCTAACTCAACAAGAATAAACCTCCTTCTCTTACTCGCAAGTCTCTTTCTTCTCAGCGCGTGTACTTCCAGCATGAATGACCTACCTGTAGGAGTTCAGGAAGCTATTTCATCCAACATTGTGGATCTTAGTTATAATCAGGTGTTTGAACTTGAAGCAAGTGCAATTAAAAAAAATATAAATGGGAATGATTTTAAGCTTTTGGCTTATAATAAGCAGCTTCCCGGTCCAGTGCTTAAAGTGAAACAGAATAGTGAAGTAAAAGTTCTTTTCAAAAATAGGTTAGACGCTCCAACAACTGTGCATTGGCACGGCTTGCGTTTAGAAAATAGTAATGATGGTATTCCGGGTGTAACTCAAGAACCGATCTTACCGGGAGAACAAAAAATCTATACATTGCGCTTTCCAGATGATGGAGTATATTGGTATCATACTCATATCAGGGAAGATGTGCAGCAAGAGTTAGGCATGTATGGAGCGATTCTTGTCACACCAGAAAAAGAAACGTATAATCAGGTGGATCAAGAAGAAGTATTATTTATTGACGATATTTTATTGGATCAAGAAGAAGTTGCTCCATTTTATGATGAAGCAGATCATGCACTTATGGGTCGTTTTGGAAATCAAATGCTTACAAACTTTGCTCCAGATTATTCATTGGATGTGGAAGAAGGAAAAATAACGCGTTTGTATTTGATTAATTCTGCAAATACGCGTGTATTTAATTTTTCGCTAGAAGGAACCTCTCTTAAGGTGGTTGGCGGTGATTCTGGACTCTATGAAAAAGATTTCTGGGCAGACAGTGTGATCTTAGCTCCAGGAGAACGAACAATTATTGAAATTTCTTTTCAACAACCTGGAACTTACCAGCTAATAAATCGGAATCCGTTCAAAACTTATTCGTTAGGAAAAATTAATGTAAAAGAAAGTTCTTCAATAACGTCAAGAGAATTTTATGATCTTAAAGAACATTCGGAAGTGATACAAAGTATAGATCCTTTCAGAAAATACGTTGACACGCCTCCAGACGTTACTGTGGATCTTGAAATGGAAATGCATGGAATGCAGCACGGCATGATGAGTGGATCCATGATGAACCAAGAAAGCAAAGAGGGAATTGAATGGGAAGATACGTTTTCCATGATGAATCAGCGTACGACAAGCGAAACTCTAACATGGATCTTGCGGGATAGAGAAACCGGAAAAGAAAATGAAGACTTAAACTACTTCGTGAAAGAAGGTGAAGTAAAGAAGATAAGAATCTTTAACGATCCGAAAAGCGCCCATCCAATGCAGCATCCGATCCATCTTCATGGTCAAAGATTTTTAGTGTTAAATGAAAATGGGATTTCAAATAACAATCTTGTATGGAAAGATACAGTTCTTGTTCCAGCAGGATCAACAATAGATATTCTTATTCCTTTTACCAATTTGGGAACATGGGTCTTCCACTGTCACATTGCAGAACACTTGGAAGCAGGGATGATGGGCCAATTCACAGTCAGTCAGTAGCAAGACTGGTTAAGTCTTCAATT
>JBAZPJ010000125.1:0-2939 GCA_041648255.1 Candidatus Nanoarchaeia archaeon | reverse complement strand
AACCTTTTTATTGTAACTACTGGTAAGAAACTACTTTTTTTGTTAATAACCTTCGTTTTCTTCTATTGTACATTCATCTGTTGCTGTTTCTAAACCGTGATTGAAATAGCGTTGGGCTTCTGTTACAGAACTTATTCCGCACACTAGGTTTTCTCTTGTATATTCCTGGCAGTGTGAAAAATCTGCATCTAATTTACTGATAGTGTCTATTTTATTGTCGCCGTCTTTATCACAATATTTTAGTCTGCTTCGATTATTTTTTACGCAAGTATCTCCATTTTGTAAATAAATTAATTCATATTCGCAGTGGGGGTTAGATGATTCAATTGGGTTAAGTTGACATGCTGCTAAAAATGCAGATGTGACTAACGTTGCTAAACTGGTTCTTTTCATTCTTGTTCTCCTTGGAGTGGATATTATTCTGTTAGAGCCAAGTACTTTTCTTGTCTTATTACAATAATTGGTTTCTTTAAATCCTTCTTTAGTTCTTGATCTTGAGTTGCGATAATGCATCCATCTTTAGATAATCTAATTAATTCATCATCAACATATTCTTTTTCTGCTTTTAGGATAGGGACTTTGTTTAAGTAAGTTTTAATTAACTTTAAAGAGGGTGGTTTCACGTTCTCCAATTCTTTTACAGTAGTATCTAAGACTGAAAGGCCATAGGGAAAAGTGCAAATGCGATCTATTTCAGTAAAGAAATCAATTTTGAATTTAGCACAGTCGATCAGAAAGTTTGTGTCTAAGAGGATGATTTTCATGGTTTATGTATAGTTCCGCAAGATTTAAAATCCTTGTTCTTTAATTGCCCTCTCATAACCCTCTTTAAACTGCTTCTGGACGCCTATAAACGCTACTAATTTTTCTTACAAAACACCCTCTATAAGCCTCATAAGTGCTGTAAAATACACTTTAAAGCCAAGAAACTCTTTTATAGCTTGAAGCCCTCTCAATACTATGGGTTTAGGATCGTTACAATGAGTGAAACAAGTTTGGAAAAGAAGGAATATTCTGCAGCAAGTATCCGGGTCTTAAAAGGATTAGAAACTCCTTCAGAAAGAAGAAAAAGAATTGCCACACTCTTTCCTAATCTTCATAAATCGAAAGTAGATACATTGAGTCATTTTAAGTTATCCAAAGAATTAGAACTTTTCTCAAAAAGTTATAATGTTTTCGAACTTCAAGTAAGACAATTAAGAAAGGCAATTAAGGAGTGGGGGGTGTTACTAGAAAAAAATCCGTTTATCCTATTAAATCAATTGCAACACGATCTAATCATTGGGGGTTTGATTGGTGATGCAAATGCAAGAAAAAGGTGGGGCCTTACCCATTTTAGATGTTCTCATTCAGCAAAACAAAAGGATTATTTGGTCTGGAAATATAATAAATTTAGGGATTTTGTAGGATCAGATATTTCTGTTAAACAAAGAAAAAATAGAGAAAAAGAGTATTCTTTCGCTACACTCAGTCGTCCCATCTTTAATTATTATCATAATCTTTTTTATGAAAATGGAAGAAAGAAGATTACTAGAGAAATTTTAGAATTATTAAATCCGATGAGTCTAGCTATCTGGATTTGCGATGATGGAAATTATGGAACAAAGCAGGATTATATTATTTTGTGTACAAATTCATTTACTCACGAAGAACACTTATTAATGAAACAATACTTTAAAGAAAAATGGGGATTAGATCCGACAATTGGTTTTAGGGATAATAAATATTATTACTTGAGATTCAAAAAAGAAGATACGTTAAAACTTGTAAGTATTATCCAAAACTTTGTTCCTGTGAAACAGATGATGTACAAAATTGGAGAAAGAAATGACTGAAGAACAAAGAGAATATAATGCAAGCAGCATTCAAGTCCTAAAAGGATTGGAAGCAGTGAAGGTGAGGCCTTCGATGTACATAGGCAGTGTGGATGGTAAAGGTCTTCATCATTTGGTTTGGGAAATTGTAGATAATAGTATGGATGAACATCTTGCAGGTCATTGTAAAAATATTAAAGTGTTAATTCATAAAGATAATTCTATTACTGTTATTGATAATGGGAGAGGTATTCCTACTGATATGCATCCTGAGGAAAAGAAGTCAGGTGTTGAAATTGCATTAACTGTCTTACATGCTGGTGGTAAGTTTGACAAGGATAGTTACAAAGTTTCTGGTGGATTGCATGGTGTTGGTGTTTCTGTTGTGAATGCATTAAGCCAACGAGTAAAAGTTGAAGTGAAACAAAAAGGAAAAATCTTTGTACAAGAATTTCAGCATGGCTATCCTGTGTATGATTTAAAGATTGTTGGCGACTGTAATAATGAAGAGACTGGAACATCTGTTACATTCTTGCCTGATGATAAGATCTTTACTGAAACTGTCTTTGATTTTAATACGATTGCAAGTAGATTAAGAGAATTAGGATTTTTGAATCCAGGGTTAGAAATTACAATTGAGGATGAAAGAAGTGAGCCGCATAATGAAAAGATCTTTTTTTACAAAGGCGGAATTAAAGAATTTGTTATCTACTTGAATGAAGGAAAACAACCATTGCACAAAGATATTATTTATATGAATCAAGAAAGTAATGGAACAATTGTTGAGATTGCTTTACAATGGAATGATTCGTATAATGAGAGTGTGTTTAGTTTTGTTAATAATATTAATACGCATGAGGGTGGAACGCATGTTACTGGATTTAATACTGCCTTAACAAGAGTGGTGAATAATTATATTAAGAAAAAGAAGGTTGCTGAGTTAAATTTATCTGGTGAGGATGTGAGAGAAGGGGTAACTGCAATCTTATCATTAAAAGTACAGAATCCTCAGTTTGAAGGTCAGACAAAAACAAAGTTAGGCAATTCTGAAATTAAAGGGATTACGGATAGTTTAACGTTTGAATATTTAACCTCGTTCTTTGAAGAAAATCCAAGTGTTGCTAA
>JBAZPJ010000124.1:0-2951 GCA_041648255.1 Candidatus Nanoarchaeia archaeon | reverse complement strand
TATTGAGAGGAAGATTGTTTCTTCGGTTAAGAGATTTTTTTGGAGAAGATTTTTTATCTTTTTTGATGGTTCTTTCTCACAAAGGAAGCAACCACCACCCGGGTTTGGATATTTTATTTTGAATTTTTCTGCGAGAGCTATCTGGTTTTTTCTACCTCGACCAACGAAGTTATGAAGTTGAGCTCTATCTACGAGACCGCTTTTTTCGTATTGAGTTTCTGGGAGTAGTTTTGCAGAGAGCGGTCTAAGAATTTCAAAGCCGATTGCTTCATCTATGATTCTCATTGCTTTGTGGATTTGGGACATTGGACGCTGGCCGAGAACTTCGCCTGTCGCGATTAGGTCAATCTTGTTTTTGTCGGCGTATTCTTTTGCTTTCTTAAACATAAAGACTTTACAGTCTTTACAAGGATTTATCCCTGTCCCCGTTCCGAACTTTGGGTTTTTGATGACTTCTAAGTACTCTGATAGTAATGGTTCTTTTGTGCAGTCGAAGATAGTCATTTTGACTTCTTCTTTTTGAGTAAAGTTAAAATTGCAACTCAGATTACAACAACCACACCCGAATGGCAAGCCGAAGTAGAGCGCTTCGACTTTAAAACCTTGGTCTTGGAGGATTCGCACGACTAAACGGGAATCTAGACCTCCGGAATACAGGACAAGAGCTTTCTTCATAATTTGAAGGAGGAAAGGAGGGGTTTTAAGGGTTATGGGGGGAGAGGATTTTTTTAACGGAAGATTTATAAACTATGGCTCGCTATAGTAGACTATGGCTACAACAATACAAGTAGATGAGAAATTAAAAGATAAACTGGACAAGTTGAAGATTCATTATAGGGAGACTTACAATGATTTGATTTTAAGGTTAATTAGTTCTTCTTCTACAAATAAAGTGGATAGAGAGAGTCTTGTTGAAACAATAGAGATATTATCTGACCCAGAAACTATGAGGGATATTGCAAAAGGAATTGAAGATTATAATAATGGAAATTTTAAGACTCTTGCTCAAATAAGGAAGGAGTTAGGTTAAAATGCCTTATGAGGTAATTTTGATGAGAGAAGCAGAAAGATTTCTAAAAAAATGCGATAAATCCATTAGAGATAGAATACTTGATAAATTTGAAGGTCTAAGGATAAATCCTCGTCTTGGAAAACCTCTCACAGCAAATTTAGCAGGCTTATTGAGTTTAAGGATCGGAGATTACAGGGCAATTTACCAGATAAAAGATACTGAACTTCTCGTTATGGTAATAAGAGTCGGGCATAGAAAAGACATTTATGATTAGTATCCCCCATAAACCTCTAGCTCCTGCGAGTATCCTTTGTGGTCGAAGTCAAAGTTAAATATGAAAAGGAACTCTGACAATGCTCGGACACCTAGACCCGCTTCTTTGGTTATTTGGTAAAGGTACTCTGTGAAACAGTAAGGGCAGATATGGGTTCTGTTCTTTCCGCAGGCTATACATCTCTTCGAATTTCCTTCTATGAATCTGCGACCTTGAAGAAATCTATCAACTCTTCTTTTAAGGATTGCTTCTTCTTTTGGGAATTTTCTTATCCATTCTTTAAACCCTTCCGCTATACATTCTGGGCAAAGAGGGTGGACAATGTTTTCTCCGCAAGATAAACAACCCCCGTAGATTTTCTCGTATAATAATGTCTGTATAGCGACATTCGATTCCTGTTTCATTGGTGGAAGAAAATGTCGCGTATTTATGAGAACTTGATAGAGACTAAGTGGGCATACGCTAGGGGAGTGCATCTAAAATTCAACATGGTCCTCTTTTGCGTTTGCATAGAATATTAAGGAACAAGAAATATTTAAAGTTTGTGGTTGGAGATTAGGTGAAGGAATTAATCTTGCGGATAAGCCTCTTTGTGAAGTTTTGCTAACTTCTTATTCTCTCTGAAATTTTTAAGAAGATTATTTATCTCTTGAGCGACACCATTTTTCAAGTCTAGAGGGTGAAGTTTCTTCTCTACAAAATCTTTTTCAACTTCTTCATAACTAGAGTAAACTAAATCTCCTCCAAATTTTTCAGGTCTTTGAATCACAAATTTTTCATTCCTATCTTTTTTAACAATTAGAATAAAATATTTTAATAATGCCATCAAACCATTGTTAGGGTCTCCTGTAACACATTCTGCCTTATTCAATTTTAACTTAACTTCTTCTTCGCCGTCCATCAAATCAACCTTACTAGCTTTTATACTCGAGCTCATCTTTTCTCCAACAAGCCCACGGATTAGGGGGTTAAGTAACTCTATTCTTGCTTCGTAGCCAATTTTTGGAAGACTTTCTCTTGCGTAGACCATAATCTTTCTTTGATCGTTTCCGCCGAGCTGAGCGTCTACTTTTAGATATTCCTCATCAAGAGCTTGCATAAGGGGGTAAATCATTCCAGAAAGTTTTGGGTTATCGCCAAGTTTTACTACTTCAGATGCGGCCCTCTTACAATCGTTCACACTTGAGAAAGTGCTTAGTTTTAGAAGGTCGTGAAAATAAGACTGGTTAAGTTGGATTTCACTTCCCTTAACAAATTCTAATTTTTCAATAGGAACATCAATAGTCTTTAAAATTGTAATGATGGCTTCTTTATAGTAATCATATCTTCTTTGTAGTTCTCCCCAAGGAACGCTGTCTAATGCGGCATGTAAATCTGCTAAAAGAATCTTCACTCTACATCCTGCTTTTAATAAATCGGCAACCTTCAACATAGGAAAAAAGTAGGCAATAGAGATACTCCCTGTGGGCATAGTCCCCCAATAAACCGAGAATTCTTTTTTAGAAGCAAGTCTCTTTTCTAGCTCTTCTTTACCAATTACTTCTTGGAGGTTTCTTGTTATTAGCTCAAGTCTTTTCTTTGCATCCATGATAAGATAGAGAAGGGGAGTTATTTAAAGTTTATGCGCGCCTTTTGAAGGCTGTTCTTTATTATATATTCAATTGC
>JBAZPJ010000123.1:0-2969 GCA_041648255.1 Candidatus Nanoarchaeia archaeon | reverse complement strand
TTGCTTATTGCTGGAATCAGTGCTGCGGTTGGCGGAAGTCTTGGGGCGGTTAGCGGTTCAAATAGCCTTCTTGTCGTCGCTGTTGTATCTGCTGTAACTGCGCTGATTATTGCTTGGATAATTAGTGGAATGATAAAATAAGGCTACATTAATTCTTTTAATGCATCTGAAACATCTTTTCCTGAGACCTGTCCTTTGAATTTTCCCATTACTAAGCCCATATAAGCTCCTTGCGAGAGACCTGGCTTATCTTTTATTAACTTCTTAATCTCTTCTTTCAAGTCAATGTTTCCTTTTTCCATTGCTTCATCCAGAGATTTTCCGTCGACAATCTTCTGCATTATGGTTTTTACATCATTTTCTGAGATTTTCTTTCCTACTTGTTCTAAAATTGCTTCAACTGTGTGAATGTTAAGAATCTTTTCAACTTCTTCACGTGATTTATCAGTTTTTACAGAGATTTCTTTTTGGAAGATGGTTAATGCCTTTACTATAAGCTCAGGTTTTTCTATAACTTTGTTCAGTGTCTTGAATTCTTCTATCTTGTTTTCCTTTAGGATTAACTTTACTAGTTCTTCGTTGAGACCGAATTCATCTAGGTAACTTCTATTCTCCGACGCTAATTTAGGAAGGGTTGCTTTAACTTCGTTTGTTAGTTCTCTAGAAATCTTTAATAGTGGGACATCTGTTTCTGGATACATACGAGAAGAGCCGGGCATTGGACGCAAGAAAGTAGTTGTTCCATCTGTATTTGCACGCCTTACTTCGCTTTTGCAAGATTTTTCTTTAACACATTCCTGTTGACGAGAGATTTCTGTGTCTATTGTTCTAATCATCATCTTCGGGTCTTGGAAGCCCTTAATTTCTACTCTTTTGCTTCCTTTAATGGAGATGTTTAGGTCTTGTCTGATTGTCCCGATACCTCTTCGGACATTACACGCTCGAAGAATCTCTCCGATTTTTAATGCGGCTTCTTTAATCTGTTCGGGGGTATGCATATGTGGACCAGTCGCTATTTCTACCAGAGGAATTCCGAGACGGTCTAAGTTGTATACTTTTGATTTTTCTAACTCTGGGTCTTCTTCCTCTTTAGACGAAGCTGGACGAGCAGAATCTTCTTCTAGGAATAAATAGTCAATTCCGACACGACCTGCAGAAGTTTCAATGAATCCATTATGAGCGATTAGGGCAGTTCTTTGAAACCCTGAAGTGTTTGAGCCATTTACAACAGTCTTTCTCATTATTTGGGTTACTGGAAAGATTTTACAATTTAATAGCGTGGCGATTTGTAGGGAGATTTTCAATGCTTTTTGATTTATTTTGTGTGGGGGTTCTTCGTCGAGTTCTACTAAACAGACAGTGTCGTATACTTGGTAAATGAATTTTTGGTCTTTTGATTTTTCATATTCTGCAGCTATATCTATTTCTCCTGTTTCACCTACGACTGGATTAAGTTTTCTTTCTATAGTATAGTCTGGTTTGTCGCTTCTTAATATAGATGGACAGCTACAGAAGAGTTTTGAAGTATTCAACTGTTGGTGAATTTCTAATCCTGCTTTTAGCCCTATTTTATCGTAGTCGTGACTCATATTAGAGATAAATTCAATAGCTTTAAATAATCTTTCTTCCCCTTATTTATAATTAAATTGAGGTGAAAAATGGTTATAAACAATAAGGACTTGATTCCAGAAGGAATATGGATTATCTCTTCGTTTTGGTTTATAGGAGTTTTTGTTTTGTTCGTTTTAGGAGGGATTGGGTTATCTTTATTTGATAATTTTAGGGTCGGGGGCTATTCTTTATTAGATCCTGCTACACAGACCGTTGGATATTATATATCTCCGATGACGTTTCTTAGTTTAGGTCTTTTATTCATTGGAATTGCTATATTAAGTTACTTTGTGGCAAGAGGTCTTTTGAGAGCGAACAATTGGGCTAGGGGCGTAGTAGGGATACTTTCTCTATTAGGGGCTGTATTTGCTATAGTAAGGATTGTTAAGTTAAACTTTGCGATGGGTTTTCTTAGCTTAATTTTACATGGCTTAGTGGTCTGGTATTTGTTCTTCAAGAGTTCTACTAATAAATTCTTCAAGAAATAATTTTATTTTTCTATCCCTTTTTTAAGGGATTATTCTTTTATGTTCTGAGTGAACTCATTTGAAATGTTTTCGAGAAGTTTTTCTTTTATCTTTTCCTTATCTTTTGCCCAGGTTGGGTGTCCAAGAATCCATCCAAGTTTCACAAAAGCTGTTTCTGGTAGCATATCTTCTAGAAAAATAATTCCTGTTTTTTGAAGATTTCTACCTGATAATTAAAGTAAATATTTAAATAGTTCTTGAGGTACTAAAGTATATGATTATTGACACTAAAGAAATTCTAAACCTTATAGGACTTAGATTCACTAATGAGGGCGAATCGATCATTAAAGTTGCTCCGATTAGAGATAAGATTTCGATAGCTTTGATTAAAGGAAGACTTTCTACAAAGAGATTGTCTAAAAATCTAGGTCTGGAGCCTAGGACTGTAAGAAAGAATCTATGTATCTTAGAAAAAGAGGGAATTGTCAAAAGGATTCTAGGTAATAAGATTAATAATTTTGTGAGAGAAACGGACTTTTGGGAATTGAGAGATAAGAAAAATGTGTTAATGAGTGTACCTAAAGAAAAGATTTATGTTTCCTATTCTACCATCCATACTAACGGTGGGAGCAGGATTCATTACTTTATCTTTCCTAAGAAGGTTTTTTTAACTGAGGAATTTCTTTCTGCGCTGGGTTTCTTTCAAGCAGAGGGATCAAAAACAAGACAACGTACTATTGAGGCGGTAAATGGAGAACCTCTACTTATAAATCTGTTTTTGAATTTTTTAAGATATTTTAATGTGGGGTCTGAAGATGTTGCCTTTAGGGTTCATTTTAATAGGAAGATTTTGAGAGAGTTAAAGACTAACAAGCAGGATTTAGAAAGAAG
>JBAZPJ010000122.1:0-2975 GCA_041648255.1 Candidatus Nanoarchaeia archaeon | reverse complement strand
CTCGCAAGCGCGGACATCGACACATTAAATGAAGTTATCAGAAACATTGTTGAGATTGCAGCAAAAACTAATACCAAAATCAAAGGACCAATCTCTTTACCAACAAAAAGAATGAAGATTACTACAAGAGAAAGTCCCTGCGGTGACGGAAAAGCATCCTTCGATCACCTAGAAATGAGAGTACACAAACGATTAATTGACCTGGGCGTTGATGAACGAGCATTACGATTAGTCATGAGAGTCCCTATCCCAAAAGGAATCAACATTGAAATTGATCTTTTAGAAGAAAAATAAATCTTTAATTATTTCCACTTCTTTAAAAATCCAATACCCAATCTTACTCCAACACCAGTTCCACCAGCAGGATTTAATACAGTTCCTTTCTTATCCCACGCAGTACCCGCAATATCAAGATGAGCCCACTTAACATTATTTGGAATAAACTCTTTCAAAAACAACGCAGCAGTCGTTGCACCAGCCCACTTCGGACCACAATTCTTAATATCCGCAACATCACTCTTCACATATTCCTTGTATTCATCATCCATCGGCAACTGCCAGACTTCTTCACCAGAAATTTTCCCTGCTTGTTTTAATTTTTCAACTAACACTTCATCATCAGAAAATAACCCACTCTTTACATTCCCTAATGCAACAACACACGCACCCGTCAACGTAGCAAAATCAATAACTATAGAAGGATTAAACTTTTTAGAAAACGCCAACGCATCAGCCAAGACCACTCTTCCTTCAGCATCAGTATTAATTATCTCAGCAGTCTTTCCATTATGAAAACGAATAATATCACCTGGCTTGTACGCATTTCCGCCTGGAAGATTTTCCGTCGCAGGAACAAGACCAACGATGCGATATGGTAATTTTAGTTCACTTGCAGCCCAGATAATCCCCAATACTGCCGCTCCACCACTCATATCAAATTTCATTTCATCCATATCCTCAGCCGGCTTAAGAGAAATACCACCAGCATCAAACGTAATTCCCTTTCCAACAAAACAAATCGTTTCCTTTCCCCCATCATATTCTAGGACAATTAATTTTGGAGGCTTACTACTCCCTTGATTTACAGCAAGAATACCACCCATGTTTAATCGGATCATATCTTCTTTTTCTAGAATAGAACATTTTAATTTTAATCTCTTTGCTAACTTCTTTGCTTCTTCTGCAAGATAAGCAGGTGTAACGATATTGCTTGGTTTATTTTGTAAATCTCGAACAAACAGCACTGCATCAGTTACAATTAATGCTTCTCTAATCTTTTTATCAATAGATTTAATTTCTTTTGCGGGAATAATCAATAAACATCGTTCAATCTTTTCTTTTTTCTTTTCAGATTTAAATTCATGAAAATGATACTGGGATAAACGCACCGCCTCAACAACGTGATACGCCCACTCACTTTGATCCTGATTCTTCCATACTAAGAAACTAATTTCTTTCATTCCATGATCCCGAGCATAATTAGCTGCTTTTGCAATGACCTCTTTTGCTTTTTTAGGAGTAAGCTCTTCTTTCTTTCCTAAGCCAACAAGAACGATATGTTCAATCTCTTCATTACCTACACTTGCAGCAATCTTTCCATACTCTCCTTTTATTCTTTTACTTAAGGAATTAATTACATTTGCAAGTGCATCCGTCACTTCTAATTTCTCATCTTCAAAATATCCAAGAATTAAACATTCAGTTTCTAATTTTTCTATATCTTTTGAAAATAAGGCTAACTCCATTTAAAGCGGAATATAGATATGATTTAAGAGGATTTAGATAAACGAATATCACTTTTTTAGAAGCAGATTCTTGCCTTCACGACCCCTTAAATCGTTCGCACCCTAACAAACCCTACAAAAAATAATGAACCTTTTATAGGAGAACAACTAACTAAAGAGATGAACTATCATAGAACCGCCTAGAATATTCTGCTCTACTAAACGGAGCAAGATGCAGTTGCCAAGCAAGTGATTGCGTTGATAGAATATTCGGAGGTGCTGGAATGGTATCTAAGAAAGACAGACGACATAGCGGATGGGTTACTCCCAGAATGGTTATTTCTAAAAAAGAGATGATAGAACATGATCTGTTTTTGGAAGACTTTTATGACGACTGGGAAGACTATAGAGATGGGATGCGTGATTGGTTTTCTGATTTCAAGTTAATTAAGAACATTCATGGAAAGAAGCCTTTTGACAAACTCCTTGAAAAAAGAGTACGGATGAATAAGAAACAGGAGAAACTTTTAGTAAGAAGGAAAAAGAAAAAGTCTTCCGCATAAGAATGGAGACTACAAATCCATCTACAGAATAAATAAACGAAGTAAAGTTGCATGCATAAAATAATTTTTGTAAATAATTTAAAGAAGCTATCTATTTTAATAAAAGGTAAAATAGTCGATATTGTTTATTAAAAGTTAGACTTTCTTTAATTTAGTGCTAATTACAAATCCAAGGAAATCCCTTTTACTCATGCTTGAAACAACTTTTATGCAGTGTTCTTCGCTTAAGAAGAATAATTGGCTATCCGAATCATAAAAGAAATCTTGGGTGAAGTCTTCAGGTTTTAAATTTTTATTTTCATCTACTCCATAAAATTTTAGTATTTGTTTAAAATTAAGAACTCCCCACCTAAGAGGTTGTGATTTAAATTTATTAGCTTCATTTATCGCACTATCGCTTATTTCTTTAACAGTTTTTTCTGGACTTGTTATCGGTATTAAAATTTCAGCAACAAGAATCCCATCAGTGCTTTTCTTATGTCCAAAGTATTTATTTGTTATAACTTTATTTTCATTAGATAAAGAATTGTAATCGAGAACTATTGAAGCTCCAGACGAAATATTGTTTTTGTTAGCTGTGGATTCTAATGTCTTAATGTTTTTATCATATAAAATTTGACAAGCACCTAATAACGGTTTTTCAACAAGTTTATCTAAGTCGGATCTTCTTTTAACAAGGGCGTCTCTT
>JBAZPJ010000121.1:0-3022 GCA_041648255.1 Candidatus Nanoarchaeia archaeon | reverse complement strand
TAATTCACAGAAATAGAAGAATGCATAATTGATGTTCCAACGATATATTCTTCTGGAATAAGTGTTAAAGATGAAACAGCAGTATTAACGGTCTCTAATAATTTTGTAACTTGGTCTAAAGATAATAAGAATTCTACGTTGTGGAATATGGGTACTGATTGGAAAATCGAACTCATAGAACCACATGGATTATATAAAAGTATAAAATACTGGGCTGTAACATATTCTTATTTCTCTGAAGAACATCAAACGAGTGGAAGATCTCAGTTTGATGTAAATGAGAATGGAGATGTGGCATTATTTTTAGATTGTGTATAAATCTTGCTCGGCTCTCAAACTCTGATTTTTTGCTTTCAACATCGTTGCACTAAAAATCGGGTCTTCCCTTTGGTTAGACGAAACTAACAACGATTAAACGGACTTGAAAAACATAAAGAAAGCATTTTTACTATGCTTGCTTCAGAAGACATCTTGAAAAAAGACCTGAATAACAACGAAGACGAACGATGGAATAACCTTTAACTACCTTTTATGAAACAATCCTTTTTTCTTTCCGACAGCTTCAGCAATATTCTTCGCAGTTCTGCCTAACGGCCAGACACCTGTATCTCTTTCTTTCTGTCCGTATTTTTCAAAAAAGACAAAAGACTGTAATGGTTCACGTGGCTTTTCTTCATCAGCTTCCCCATATCCCAAGGCGAGTATTGCTTGCGGACGAAGATCAGTCGGTAACTCTAACACATCAATCAAATCCTTTTCTTCAAACGTCCCAATCCAGCAGGAACCAATCTTAAGATCAGTCGCTCGAAGCAACATATTCTCAATAGCGGCAGCACAGTTCTGCACAGCATACAATGCCTCACCACGGTTTCCATACAACATCTTTACATGAGCAACATCACTGCAGACTACAATCAACACTGACGCTTTCTTCGCCCACGTCTGTTCAACAGGCAATACCTCAACAAGCCGATCAATCTGATCCTTATGCTTAATTACAATAAACATCCAATTCTGTACATTTCCAGAAGAAGGAGCAAGAATTCCTGCCTGCAAAATTTCAGACAGATCATCCCAATGAACCTGCTTTGTAGAAAACATTCTCACTGACTTTCTTTCTTTCAAGACCTTTTCAAATTCCATAAGCTTTTTATTATCTCCAATAAGTGTTTTGTATGATGGATTATTTAAAACTTACTCGTACCTACACCCAGCTCGAACATACTACTAAGAGACTAGAGAAGACGAGTATCTTAGTTTCTCTCTTAAAAGAATTGAACAGTAAACAAGAAGCAGACGCAGTCCTCCACCTCTTACGAGGATCCGTCTTTCCTAGCTGGGATGAACAAAAAAGCGGTATCTCAGAACAACTCGTTGTCAAAGCTCTCGCAAAATCAACAGGGTTTAGCACAGAAAAAATAAAAAAATATTGGGCGAAGCTTGGAGACTTAGGAGAAGTTACAGAAATACTCTTTACAGAGAAAAAACAACAAACCCTCTTTGAAGGGAAAAAACTGGATGTATTGACTGTTTATAATGAATTAAGAAAACTAGCAACCCACCAAGGAGAAGGAACAGTTGGAAGAAAAATCGACCTTATTTGTAAACTCCTCGCAGCAGCAAGCGGAGTCGAAGCAAAATTCATCATGCGCACCTTACTTGAAGACTTACGAGTAGGAATTGGAGAAGGAGTCTTAAGAGATTCAATTGTTTGGACATTTTTCCCAGCACCGTTAACGTATGATAAAAAAACAAACGACTTAGCCTTAAACGAAGAAGATAGAAAAAAACTAAACGAATTTACCGACGCAGTCCAAGCAGCCTACGACTGGACGAACGACTTTGCAGAACTCTACTGGATGCTCAAAGAAAAAGGAGTAAAAGGCTTAGACAAGATTTCACTTAAAATTGGAAGACCATTTAACGTCATGCTTGCAATCAAAGCAGAAACTGTGGCAGAAGCAATTGAGAATGTAGGGTTACCTTGTCTTTGTGATTACAAACTGGATGGCTTTAGGGTTGAAATTCATCACGATGGAAAAAACACTTGGCTCTACACTAGAAGACTTGAAAATGTTACTAATCAATTCAAAGAAATTATTCCCCATTTGAAAGAAGCAGTTGGAGCAAAAACGTACATCTTAGATGCAGAGATAGTAGGGTTTGATCCCAAAACAAAAAGATACTTTCCCTTTCAAGAAATCTCTCAACGAATAAAAAGAAAATATGGTATTGAAGCATTAGCCAAGAAAATACCCGTAGAAGTAAATATCTTTGATATCCTATTAAAAGATGGAAAAGACTTAACCACTTTAAATCAAGAAGAACGAAGAAACATCCTCGAAAAAACAATCAAAGAGAAAAAAGAAAAAGTTGTCTTAACACCTGCAATCACTGCAACAAGCCAACACCAAATAGAAAAATTCTATTCTGAAGCCCTCAAAGAAGGAGTCGAAGGAGTCATGGTCAAAAACTTAACAAAAAACTATCAACCGGGAAGGAAAGTCGGGGGATGGATCAAATTAAAACCCGTCTTAGAAAATTTAGACCTTGTCATTACCAAAGCAGAATACGGAACAGGAAAGCGAGGAGGAACTTTATCCTCTTACACTCTCGCTTGTTTAAATTCTGATAAAACACATTATTTAGAAATAGGGAAAGTTGCAACAGGCCTGAAAGAAAAACAAGAAGAAGGAACAAGCTTCCAAGAAATGACGGACTTACTCAAACCTTTGATTATCAAACAAGAAGGAAGAGATGTTTTTGTCAAACCAAAGATTGTGATTGAAGTAGCTTATGAAGAAGTACAAAAAAGTGAAGAATATAGCTCCGGATTCGGATTGCGCTTCCCAAGATTCATTCAATTAAGAAGTGAAAAACCTCTTAGAGAAATAAATACTATCGAAGATGTAAAAAGAATTTATTCAAAACAAAAAGGAAAATAAGTTCACTTCTTTCACTAACCCCATAATTACCCCTCAAGAATTAAAAAGTGACAACAACCTTTATATATTGGCTTATT
>JBAZPJ010000120.1:0-3133 GCA_041648255.1 Candidatus Nanoarchaeia archaeon | reverse complement strand
CTGTGAGTTCATTTTAACTTATATATATAAATTGAAAAAAGCAAGACAAAACGAAGCAACCAACAAATTTGACCACGCAATTATCGTCGACGAAGCACACAATATCTTCCTAAAAAGACCTACTAACTTCTCAAACGAATCTGTAACTGATATGATTTACCGAGAAATGAGGGAATATGGCACAAGTCTTATCTGCCTAGACCAGCATATATCAAAGATTTCAGACACTGTTAAGGGTAATTCTGCCTGCCATATTGCATTTCAGCAACAGCTTCCTCAGGATATCGAAGATATAAGCGGAATTATGCAACTAAGGGATAAGAGACAATATTTCTCCCAGTTACCTGTAGGAAGTGCTATTGTAAAGCTCTCAGAGCGTTTTACATCTCCTTTTCTGATTGAAGTGCCCTTCGCCAGCATTAGAGATCAGAAGATATTAGACGCTGATGTTAAATCACGAATGGATGCAATAATACTCGGTAAAGAATATGAAGAAAAGATAGACCCAGAATTTAACAAAGCAATTGAAAATCCAAAACCCCTAAAAAAACAAGAAATTGTTCTAAATGACTCTCCCAAAGAGTTTACAGATGTCCAAAAGATTATCTACCAATTCGTTAAAGAATATTTAGCTAACGGCGTCGAGCTAAAGGATATAGAGAAGATTTTAGAACAAAGCAAGACTCAGGGAAAATACACTTCAGAAGATATAATAAAAGTTATTAATAAAACATTTGAGAACTCCTTAGTAGTAACATTTAAAAACAATAAAAAACCTATAATTAATACAAATGTCTCTGATTTAACAGATGACCAGCGAAAATTCACAGAATTTTTGCAAGTGAATCCAACCCATACTTT
Source organism: Candidatus Nanoarchaeia archaeon (assembly GCA_041648255.1). GTDB lineage: Archaea > Nanobdellota > Nanobdellia > SCGC-AAA011-G17 > GW2011-AR18 > JAHFKM01. The sequence goes on along the minus strand of JBAZPJ010000120.1, from coordinate 2,272 downwards.
AAGCACTACAGAGGTATACCGAAAAATCGGACTCTCTGCACGAAAGGGAACTCAGGTTAAAAAAGAACTTGAAGAAAAAGGCCTAATAAAGATTGAAGAAGGAAAGTATCCTAAAGGTTGGAAAAAATTCATAAGATTAGCATAACTCACATTCATTTAATTATTACAAACATACACCCACAAAACCACTCATAACAGAGTACCATAGACCACGCGATTGCTTTTTTAAAAAACAATCATCAGAGACAATACAACCGATAATTTGTGGAAAACAAAGGAGAATACCGTTCAAAAGCTAGGAAATAGCCTTGAAATAAGGTACCCCCTAATATTTTTCTATTAGTTCCGCAACTATTTTACAGATAGTTAGTTAAAATATTCTAGTGAAATACCCACGTAAGGTATTCCACCATAAAAATACCCTCTGAAAAACCCTATTTTGAAAGGAAATGTATTATGAAATTTAATGGAGAGTATGCAAGGATAGTTGAAGGGATAGTCAAAAATGCCGGAATGGGAATTAGCCCAGGAGACAACAGACCCTCAATGGTTATTATATTAACCAATACAAAAGAAGAATTTTATCTACCGGACTTGTCATTCAGAGTAGACAAAGGCGAATTGGTAAAGATATACACTCTTTGGGAAGAAGCTTCTGAGAAGCGCCAAACACCTATTACCTCAATCGAGATTCTTAACAAGAAGTCTAAAAAGGTCAAATTTACGGTTGCTTCTAACCTCCCAGACCTTTTTATGTAAACGACCCACAATACGCTCCTTTCAACATTCCGAGAGGAGCGACTTGTTAGCCGTTAAAACAAACCAATTATATCCACAATTATTTGAAAGGAAATGTATTATGAAGAAAAATAACGAGAGTATCATACTATATGGCAAGAGAATACCTTACGATGGGAAACCATTATGTATATTGGTAAACTCTCTGGGAAAGTCATACGATATGGATCTTAAAGCCTTAGAACAAAAACAAGGAGAGATTTCAAAGGCGGAGTTGGTCAAAACATTTGATAAGTTACTTAAACTGGAGAGGAAAGTAGTTAATGAAGCTGAGGCAATGGATTCTGTACGTGCAATAGTCACTGTTGGTGGATTGACAGAACAAATTAAGAAAGCAAAAAAGACTATTGAATTCCTTGAAAAAGTATTGCTTCTTCTAAGAGAATAAAATAACATACCTGCATCTGCGCATCTGTTTTTGGATTACATGAGAAATGTAAAACCCGCAACAAACCAATTAAACAACTAACAATTTATTCCCCTAAATCGAAAGAAAACAAATTATGAAGAAATGTCTTAACCTTGCAATAGCTCGACTCTGTGTCTATGATCTTCCAGACAAAATAGCCCAAGAGTTAATTGCCTATCTCCAAGAGCGCAAGAACTCCAAGATAAGAAAAAGACTCGGTAAAGATTTCGCTACAGCACTCAAATGCCTTAAGAAGACTTATGAAAAGAAATCCCAAGAGAAGGGCTGCTATTCTGTGTATCACCTGATTAGGTGTGGTCTAGAAAAATCCCCCACCAACCTCTCCAACAGAATCATTAACCACGCCAAGAAGTGCATTACCTGTAGAATACTTCTCCAGACCGCCCAGATTCTCAAGGCATTGCCCGACATCAAAGAATACAAAAAAAGGTGTAAATGCTCATCCAAATTATGCAAATCCAAATAACGACCCACAATCAACTCCTTTCAACTCACCGAAAGGAGCGACTTATTGGCCGTTAAGACAAAACTAATTATTATCTTTAGAAATGGAGAATTTTATGTTACAATCAGCAATAAAGATTTGTTTACAACAAGACACCATTAGTGGCTTCTCCTACTCTTTCTCTAAAGCCCTCTTGGAGAAATTAAAAAAGTTAAGAGAAGAAGATAAATTATTCAAAGAGGGTAAGTTAACTCTCTTAGCTTATTCAATAAGTACCCACTTAGATGAACAAATAAACCCAATGAAAAAAGCCCTCCAAGATATGTCAGATATCTCTGGATTTGAAGCTCTAATCCAAGTAGCCGAAGAGTTTCTCACCATCTTCGAGAACGCTCCAATCAATTTGGATACATCCCTCTACGCATTAGGATTTAGTCCTCGTGTGTGGAATGGTTTAGTAGAGCTAAAGATTAAAACAATCTCAGACCTAACTAACACCCCCAGCAGCCAATTATTAAAACAGCGAAGCTTCGGCAAGACCTGTCTTCAAGAAGTAAGGAATATACTCAAAGCAAATGGGCTCTTCTTAAAAAATGAAG
>JBAZPJ010000119.1:0-3136 GCA_041648255.1 Candidatus Nanoarchaeia archaeon | reverse complement strand
TACATATTCTTTGTAATTGGGATTGCATCGTTCGCATTGATCTTCAGTTTCGCTAGTTACTTTTGGCGCGATCCAAGGATTACAAGTTGTTTTTACTTTTTCTACTTTAGTTTGGGAGAAGACAACATTGGTTAGTTCGTAAGCTAAGTCTACCCATAATGCTGCGTTTGCTGCTGCGAGGAATTGTGCTCCCAATCCAATTTCTGCAACTTGACCTGCATTTTTTACAGTTTCTTTTCCCACTTCTTGTGCAACTTCTTTTTGTGCTGTTTGTGCTGCTTTTTGAATAGCTTCTTTTTGTGCAGAAGTAAAAATATTAGCAGAGTCTTTTAGAGTCACTTCAATACCTTTTTCAGAAAAACCTTTGGAAAAAGCTTGAACTTGACTTTCCGAAAGAGATTTGCCTACTTCTTTAGTAAAAGTATCTGTAAATAATTTTTGTTGAACTTCAGGAAGAGCATTTAATGTTTGAGAACCAATTTTTGTTGAAGCTTGTGCAGTTGCTTCTTTGACAGCTACATCATAAGCAGCAGTTGTTAATTCTGTGGTTACAGCTTGTTTAACAGAATCTGGTCCGACTAATTGAATTAATTTTCCTAGAGGTCCCATTGATCCAAAAATTGCAGGTGTGCTTACTCCTTGAATAATTGCTTGACTAGAAAGTGCGGATGCAATTCCTGTACCCAAGATTGCGCCAGTTCCAATTGCGAATGGTCCCCAAACATCTAATCCCGCTACAGCTCTTGCTTTAAATCGATCAGTGAATGTTCCTTCTTCTGAAAAAGTGAATTGGTAGATTGGTTGTTTTTTTGCACAGTCTCCTGCTGTTGTGCATTGAGCCCATTCTGGTTTGAAGTTGGTTTTTTCATCAAATCTTCCAGGCATATTTTCTCGTAATTCGCCTCTGTTTGCATAGCTTAAATCTTCAAGTGCTTTTCGTTCTTCTGGTTGTTTGTTAAGGTGTAATTGTGCACCATAATATTCTTTTGGTAATTCTTTTGTATTAATAAATCCTGTAAGAGATAATTTTCCTTCGTAATTAACATTTGCTCCGCAGTCTCCGTAACTTCTGCAGAGGTTGTTTGCTGCTTGAACATAATCTTTTGATAAACATTCTTGTCCTGAGACAACATGCCATCCTGGACTTCTTGTCACTTCTTTGGCAATTAAATCAAATGCTGAAAGACCTCCTGCCATAAATACTGCTCCTGCTCCTGCGGACATTGCAATGAGCATTGCTCCCCCAACTCCTGCAACGACTGTTGCAATACTTGCTAATACTGTTCCGGGCGCATCTTTTTCGCATTGTCCTAAGAGTGATTGTGTTCCAGTGCAGGTTAAGACAACTGGACATTCTGCGTTTGCTTTGCCGCAAGTATTTGCTCCATCTGCTTCCCAGTGTTTGAATCCTGGTCCTACTGCAGGAATACATTTTCCTACCCAAGAGCAGTCTCGTTTATCATTTTGTAAGCAACATGATTGATCATTTTCTAGTGCTTCTTTGTATGCTTCAGCCGTCATCTTAAATGGATCTGCAGTGTTACAACTATCCACACAGCTTTGCCATTCGTTCTTAATACATCGTGCTTCTGTGAAGTCTTTTTGTTTTCCATCTACGTTTGCTTCAATGATTCCTGCGACGCAGTATTCTTGTCTGTAGTCTTTGCATGGTTCGACTAATTCTTTTCCATTAATACAAACACTTCTGTAATATCTAGAACCTACTGGTGATTTGCTTGGATCTAAACTCTGACTAACATCTTGATCTTTACTATCGTATTGGCACCAGCTTTCTCCGTTTTTTACGCCGCCTTGTTTAACATCGCTTGTTCCTTGATAGCCGGCTAAGTTAACACTTAATTTTGTATTGATTCCATTTCCGCTTTCACATTCTAAGTTTTCACAGGTATATTTTCCATCTTTATCGCGGTCTCCGCATAAATTTCCATTAGCATAACTGCACTGTCCTTTGAGTTGTGTTGCAATGCCTTCTTGGTTTCCACAACTATCTTTCCAAAAGACTGAATCTTCTCCGTCAACGCATCGTGTGCTCTTTGCATCTCCTTTTCCTCCGAGGGTCGGGTTTGCTGGTGCGCAAGAACATTTTCCGATTTGACTGCAGTAGTTATCTTTAAAGAATCCGTTTCCACTGCCTTCTGTTGCGGTGCATTCTTGTCTTGTTCCATAATTGCATCCGCTTTCTGAGACGCAGCATCCTTTTTCTGATTTTCTTGCAAGTGCAGTGCAGCTCGTTTCAGTAGTGATGTCTTTTTTGAATTCCATTTGTAGGTCTGGATAGATGCTTGTTTCTTTTTTGCATCGTACTTCTGTGGAGAGGAATGCTTGTGTTCCTAAGACGCAACAACCTAAAGCACATTCTGGTGTTTTGCTGCATCCTTCGTCGATAGAGAATTTTCCGCTATATTGTGTTTCGCAAGTTGATCGTGGATAATTAGCATAACAATATCCGTCTCCTTCTTTATCATAGCAGCATCCAGGTTTACAGAAATTTGTATTGGCGCAGCTTGTTGGTGCGAGGGCATAACTTCCTTTAGATGGTTCGCTTAAGTCGCGTAGTCCTGTTTGGCATTGGCTTTCATCTACGTATTGACAGAATTCATTTGTTTTTGTTTTTTCGCAGCAGACTGGTGCAGCTAAGGCAATTGGAGAATTAATTAAAGAAAATACGAAGGTTAAACTAATCATTAATGCAATTTCGAAGAGTGCTTTTATTTTTTTCATGAGCTTTCTCCTTCAATTGCGAACCAGAATTGATAGTTGGAGTTTTTCTTATTTAGTTTATAGATAGTATCGGGGAATGGTTTGTCTACTTGGATCTCATATAACCCTTTTCTATTTAACATGTAAGTTAATTGTTCAAAATCTCCAGTTGTTGCTTGGCTTTGGACAATATCGCGAGAGACAAAGTAGAGTTCTTCTAAGGGTGCATCATAAGTTTTCTTTAGAGGGGGGAATCGTACGCGTTCTTGATCCCTCTTTAGTGTAACGTCGTAAGTTGTTTCTACTAAGAGGGTTCCTTGATTAAAGGTGGTTAATACGTTTAGTTGTTTACTTCCTTCTACGTCTACTCCCAAGTCATCTAAGAGTTGTTTATCTACACAGCTATCTACTTGGA
>JBAZPJ010000118.1:0-3154 GCA_041648255.1 Candidatus Nanoarchaeia archaeon | reverse complement strand
CAATGGACTTTTCACCCTTTGTAACTGCTCTCTTGAGACTTTCGTATAAATTTGAGTAGTAGACAAATCAGAATGACCCAACAACTCTTGGATCAACCGAATATCCACCCCATCCTGGAGCAAGTGAGTAGCAAATGCATGCCTCAACATATGACAATGCACATGTTTCTCAATTAAGCCTGCATTCAATGCAGCCTTCTCTGTAACCATCTGAGCCATTCGAATACTTAGATGAGTCTTATCTCCCGGAAAAACATACTCCGAAGTATGACTCGCTAAATATCCCTTCAAATCGCGAATAATATCCAAAGGAAGTTTTGCGTACCTCATCTTGTCGCCCTTACCACTTTGCACCTTTACCTCGCTCGTATCAAAATGTAAATCCTTCTTTTTTACAGCCATACATTCTGCAACCCGAAGCCCAGCCCCATACATTAATTTTAAAATCAATTTGTCCCTTATCGACTCCGCTCCCCCAAAAAGTCTTAGCACCTCCTCTTTAGAAATAACTTCTGGAATGTCCCTTCGGATCTTCGGCGCATCAATATCTGCGACTAGTTTCTTTCCCAGCACTTTATCATAAAAAAAGAATAAACTAGACCTAGCCAGAGAAATTGACCGTTTTTTCAATTTTTGATCCGTTAGACTTGCCAAAAAATATTCAAGATCCTCTTTTGATACTTCAGAGTAAGGCTTTTTAATAAACTCTAAAAATTTTTGATTAAAGTATAAATAGGCCTTAATTGTCCTCGGACTCTTACCCGCAAGCTTAAGTTTTACCTCAATTTTGCGTTTTGCCTCTTCAAAATCACCCTTTTGTTGCTCCATTTCGTATAATACACATTATACGCAACGAGATATATAAAGATTCTGAAAAGCCTTAAAACCCTTTAAAATATACTTATAGACCTTATCTCTTCATTTTTCAACTTTATTCCCCTTGCTTCCCACTTAGGTTTAATAAATTTTTCCGCGATAAATTTCATTTCATCATGGGTAAAAAAGCTCCCTTTTACAGTATTACACCGATTACAACAAAGAACGATGTTTCCTTCTTCATAGCCCCGAACATTATCGACCCTATCCAAACCAAGATTTACTTTCCTTAAAAGATACCCATCCATCGTTCTCTTAAAATCTTCTGGAACCAACCCACAATAATAACAATTCAGAGATTGATTTTCATACCACTGAATAAACCTTTCTTTATCCAATGTAAAAACAATTCCGTTTTCTTTTGCATTTGCTTTTTTTCTTGCAAAAATCATATTTGGCTGCGTCCAGGTATCCTTCAAGTATTTCTTCCATTTTTCAGGATTTTCCTTACGCCTCTCCATCGCATGATGGCTATGACACTTCTTACACCAACTCCCATCTTTACCAAATTCCACTAACTCTTTTTCTTGATGACACCTTACACAAGTTAGCATTTGTTCACCCTTTATCCCTAAAATCTTCTAACTTTATAAGTCGATCGCGCGGTTGGCGCAAGTGTCGTTAGTGACGCAGGACGGTAAAACCACCCTTCTTAAAATCCCCTTCATTTCCGAAGGAAATCTCTTCTTATCAACTTACTTTAGAAAAAATAAACTCTTAAAAACCACCTACCCTCCCCCAACAAGATGGACTATCCCAAAATATTAGTAGGTGCACCAGTCTGCAAACATTATGATTATTGTTTAGATTTATACTTGGCAGCACTTCAAGGCTTTGATTATCCTAATTATGATCTTCTTTTAATCGATAATTCAGATGATGAAACATTCTATCAAAAACTAAAATCTTTAGGCGTACCAATTATTCGAAAAGGACATGATAATCCAAGCATTAAAATGAAAATGATTATTGGAAGAAACCACTTACGAGAAAAAATGCTCGCAGAAGGATATGACTATTTCTTTAACCTCGATCAAGACGTTATTCCGCCACGAGATACCTTAAAAAAATTAGTAGAAAGCAAGAAAAAAGTAATTACAGGCATTTATTACAATTATTTTAAACAAGGAGAAGAATGGAAGAAAACCCCTATCCTTTACAGAGAACTGACAGCGGAAGAGATTAAAGAGATCGAAGAAAAAGGGAAGGAATGGCTTAAACAACATAACTTTGACCTGTTCTCAAGATTAGAAGGAAACAATTGGGACTATAGCAAAACCTATATTGAACTCACAGCAGAAGAAGTAGAAGAAGACAAAGTCATTCAAATTGCCGCATGCGGAACAGGATGCATTATGATCCACCGAGACATCTTAAAAGATTTAGATTTCAAATTTAATCAAAGCGGAGGATTTGATGATATTATCTTTTGCGATGAAGTAAGAAAAGTGTTGAAAGAAACAGTGTGGGTAGACACGTCTATTAAATGTGAACATCTGGTTAAAGAAAAACCATGGAACTGGGCACGCATTGGGAATCAACAGTTTATTGTGTATGGTGCTCAAATGTTTAAAAGACAATGAAGATTAAAACTTTTAATTTAAACTAAAATTTATTAGCGTCTCGTTTTTACCCTCATCTTATCTTTTTTTCTACTCGCTTTGAGCTCAGTATCAATCTTTTTTAAGAAACTCTCTCCTTTTTCAGAAACACTCAAATAAACCTCACGTCCAACTCTTTGACGATACACAAAATTAAATAATTCGAGAGCGCTAATATGATTCGCTAGAGCAGTTCTTACTCTTTCATAATCCTTTCCAGGATACACCTCTGCAGCTAACTCCCTTAAGTTTACAGTCTTTCCCTTTTCTTCGTATAATTTCGCTAATCTTTTGAAGACTTCCTTCTCCATACCCCTCATTGAAGAAAAAGCATTTGCAACCTGCTTAAAATTGAATTCGTCCCTACCTTCCGGCTCCTCTGCTTCTAGAACAACATTTTGAATTTCTTCTTCCTTATTTAATAAAAGATAAATTTCTTCCAATTGCCTTTCAATTTTTTGTAATCTCTTTTCATGTGTGTCAAATTTATTTTTATGAGTTTCATGTTTTTCGTGTAACTCTTTTACCCAACTCCCAATCTCCCCTACATCTTGTTTAACTAGAGAAAAAGAACTCTTTAAATGAGAATGAATTTGATCAAATTTCGATTCCGCAGGCTGAACCTCTTTTTTCTTAAACCAATTAAACATACCTTTCTTCTCGCATTGGTTCTTTTT
>JBAZPJ010000117.1:0-3199 GCA_041648255.1 Candidatus Nanoarchaeia archaeon | reverse complement strand
CGGACCATTTCCAAAAGCATTCTACTCCTACGCTGCAACACGAAACATTCCCTCTATCTCTGGCTGGTATCCGGAAGAAAAAGAATACTCTTACATTGCACGCATGGATAAACCGTATCGGGCTTTTGATGCAAAAGATTGTGACTTATTTAAAGAAGAACTGACTTATTTTAATACCACTTACGTCTTTACTCGTGATCAATTTTGTACAACTTTAAAAGACTGCGGATTAAAAGAAAAAGCACAAGGGACAGAAGCTTGTTTGTATACAACCAGGTAGATTCTAAGATAAATTTATATACCGCTCTCCCTGATTCTGATTAATGGTCCACGAGAAGACTACAGAAAAATTCTTTGCTCATGGAATAGAACGCTACGGAACATTTCATGGAAACTATCTTAACTTTGGATTATGGGAAAAAGGAATCACTGACTATGTTAAAGCAGCTGAAAATATGATTTATCGCGTAGGCTCTAAAGTAGAACTTAATAAAAAATCCAATCTTTTAGATGTTGCCTGCGGTATGGGTGCTCAAGATCTCTTTATGATTAAAACTTTTAAATGTAAAAAAATAACAGCAGTAGATCTCACTACTAAGCACGTTACCTTAGCAAAAGAGAGGAATACTTCTTCAGACGTTACTTATCAAGTTGGCAATGCCTGTGATCTTCCTTTTAAAAAAGAAACATTCACTCACGTTACAGGCATCGAAGGGCCAGTTAATTTTATTACAAGAGAGGAATTCTTTCAAGAAGCCTACCGTGTTCTCAAACACAACGGAAGACTAGGAATCAGCGACTTCACTTTAAAAAGAACACCAAAAAACAAACTAGAAGTATTATTCCTTAAATTCTGTATCCGCTTATGGCACATTCCTTGGGACAATGCTGACACTAAAGAAACATATAAACAAAAATTAGAACAAACAGGATTTACTAACGTCGATATTGAAGATGTCAGCGAATATGCTTACCCTGGCTATTACAATGAACAAGCTAAGCCAGAAACAAGAAAAGCATTGAACCGCATACGCGGCCCAGTAATTGGAAGAATCAGCTTCTTTATTGACTGGATTACTGATCTGCTCTATAGAAAAGGATTAATTGGATATATCCTTGTAAGCGCTGAAAAGAAATAACTACTTCTGTGCTTTCGCCATAATAGACAACCCGAAGGGTAATGATAATTTATAATTAATTAATTTTCTTTCTACTTTTAAAACTCCAAATAAAAACTGATTTAATGAATGATTCATTTCTTTCAAATCAGACTTTCCTGTGTTTATTTTTAACATTCTCAACACTGCTAACGGTGGAAACAAAAAAGAGTTCCAATAAAATATTTTATTAATTCTAAACCCTGAACTTTTTAGTAATTGCTTTAAACCTGACTTAGTGTATCTAACTTTACTCATTACTGCTTTATCATGTTCACTCATCATGAATTGATACGATGCAGTGTTTACGATTAAGTAGCCGCCTTTCTTTAAGACTCGATGTATTTCTTTTAACGCACCTTTATCGTCCACCCACTGGTGATAAATCACATCACTTGCCAATACAATGTCGAACTGTTCGTCTTTAAAGGGTAATTGGGTAATACTCCCCTTAACAACTTTATTTCCCCTCTTTTTACTAAAGAATAAGGCTTGATCAGAAATATCAATACCGACTACTTCTCCATACTGTTCTAATAACTTCATATTTCTTCCAGTACCACAACCAGCATCAAGAATCTTTAAGTACTTATCTTTCTTAAGTTCATTTAATAAATCTCGATACAATAATCTTAAGGCTTTAAACCACCAGAACTCATCCTCAACATTATACATTATCTCATATTCAGCATCTTTCATTTTTGCAACACATATACTGAATAATCATTTACTCCGCTTCTCATCTTACATTCTTTAACTACCTTTAATTCCTTTTGATATAATTCACCATAGGCCTCATGCTTTCGAATAAACTTCCCAACATCGAAATGCTGCACCACCTTTCCGATAACGTTTACTTTAGAAACTGTGGGCATATCCTCCATGACGAGAATCTTTCCATCATCTTTAATTAATCCTTTTGCTGAATGAAGAATCGTAAGAACAGCTTCGTCGTTTAAATGATGAAACACCCCGCAGACAAGAATATTATCGAACTTTTCTTCAACCTTCATCTTCGTCGCATCCATCACTTGAAAATTATATCCATACTTCTTCTTTGCATACTCGATATATTTTTCTGATAAATCCACACCAAGATACTTTTCTTTTTTAAAAAACTGACAAAATTCACCAGTTCCGCAGGCAATATCTAAGGTTGTTCCTTCAAGATTTAATTCTCTTTGAATAACTTCCTTCTCTCCTTTAAAATTATTCTCTAACACTCTTCTTACCTGAATAAAGATGGTTGGATTTGAAAACACTTTATTAATTACTTTTTGTAACATTTTTTATCGACTCAACTTGTTTCTTCAATCAAAACCGCTTTCCCACTCTTCATTGCCTCTTCGATACAATTGATAAGTTTCACGATTTTATAACCACTTTCTGCATCAGTTAACAGTTTCTTTCCAGTTTTAATGCACTCTAAAAAATGTGCAACCTCTTTCCCTAATGCTTCATGACCACCTATCTTCGGAATGGAAATATCTCCATATCTATACGCTGCGAAGAATTCTCCATAATTCGTATATTCCGCAGCAACCCCTTGATCATAGATCTTAATCTTTTCATTAACCTCCACGTCATCAAACATAATCATTTTCTTTGTACCGATCACGGTGAATGTTCTTACTTTGTCCGGATTTATCCAAGAAAGATTAAGGTGGGCGGATACATTATTTCTGAACGTTAAACTAATATTTGCAGTATCTTCTACTTTGAGATTATAATGGCTTTGTCCGGAGGCGATTACTTTTATCGGCATTTCTTCTCCTAGAATGTGGAGTATGATCGACAAGTCGTGAGGGGCTAAATCCCAAACCACATTCGTGCCATTTTGGAATCTTCCCAGATTTAACCTTGATGAATTAATATGCAATACCTCTCCAATTTCCTGCTTTTCAACAAGCTCTTTCATCTTCTCAACAGCACCACTATACAAAAATGTGTGCCCTACTCCACAAATCAAATTCTTTTCTTTTGCTAGATTAATCAGCTCTAATGCTTCTTCACTTTTTTTTGTGAAAGGCTTTTCTATAAGT
>JBAZPJ010000116.1:0-3306 GCA_041648255.1 Candidatus Nanoarchaeia archaeon | reverse complement strand
TAATGGGCAAAAGTAAGTTTGGAATATTTCAACCAACACACACTATGCAAACAAGAGAGTTGCTTAGAGTTCCACATAAAAATAAAGTTTTGAATGTCAGTTATCCTGCTTTTGGACCAGATACTTATGAGAAAAATCTAGAAAATATACAAAAACATTACTTTCATTCAGAAGAACTTCCAAATATCTATTTTACAGAACCAACAACTTCAGAATCTCTTTCAGTAGCAGTTTACAACTTTCAAAATCCTAAAGATATTGCTTTTCCGAGAGTTTTAGACGAGGGCAAGCTTCAATTAGGAAGAGTAGTTTTAACCTCTGAAGGCGTTTTTGCAAATCCCCCAAAAAACAATCTTGGAAATCCGATAACTGAAGAAAGAAAACTTAAATCCTACTTGAAGGACGCAAAAAAAGTTAATGGGATTTACCTTGGAAAAGATGATTTTGGATTTGCCTCTTATGAAACATTTACAAGAAACCTTCAAGATCACAATGATTTTGTTCTGGGGGGGTTGGCCAGAATTTTAGAGTATACTGAAGAAAAAGTGGCAAATAAATTCAGATTTATGGCTTCCTCAAATACATGCAAAGAGGGATTTTTAGTAGGCTTTCCAAAAGAGGTTACAAGCCCAGTTTCAACTGTTTTAAACTTGAATATTGGCTTTATCTCCTTCTCTTGCGCATGTATCATCACAACAGACGAGTATAAAATAAACGAGGAAAAAAGTAAGGGCTATCTCTTCGGGAAATTGAATTCTACAAAGAAGTGTGTAAGGCCAGGACATATGTCCTAGGCCACCGAAAATTAGTTCGCTGATGATTTCTTGCTAGTCTGATGAACAAAGAAGAAGTAAGAAAAGAATATTTCAAGCTCAGGAATAAGGGACATTCAAACAATCAATGTAGAAAGATTATCTTCTCTCAATTCGGTTATGAAACTACTGTAAGAACTTTGAGAAGATGGACAAGTAGACTAAACAAAACTGAATGGGATTTGTGTGATAAATCGAAAAGACCAAAAATAATTCATTATAAGATAAATGAAGATATTGAGAAGAGAGTTATTTCAATCAGAAATAAAACTGGTTGGAGTGCTGATAAAATAAAATCAAGAATAGATGAGGTATCAGCTTCGACTATCAAAAGAATTATCTCTAAAAACAATTTATGCAGACCATCAACTAGAAAGAGAAAAAGAATAAAATACATTCGCTGGCAAAGAGAACACCCCAATTCTCTTTGGCAAATAGATCATACAGATGAACAAGAAAAAGGTTATTGTTATACTTTATCAGTTATTGATGATTGTTCAAGATATTCTTTAGCGTTAGTTCAACTAAAAAATATTACAACTGAAGAAGTAATCAAAGTTTTAGAAAGACTGATAAAAATTCATGGAAAACCAAGAGAGATATTAACTGATAATGGAAATGTTTATGGTTTAACTAGTGAAGCAAGCAAGTTCGATATTTGGTGCAGAAGAAATGGAATTAAACATATTCGTTCAGCAATTCATAGCCCTACAACAACTGGAAAGGTAGAAAGATTGTTTCAGACATTAGACATGGAAATGCCTTATTGTAATAATGATTTTGAGCTGTTTAGAATGAGATATAATCACTTTAGACCTCATACGAGTCTGCATGGAAAAGCTCCAGCAGACATTTATTTTGCATTCGATAAATTATTTTAGAGGGTAGGACATATGTCCTGAGCTAGCACACATGTAACTATTAGAATGTTACATTTTCAGATAATTTTATTTGACTTTAATTTTGCCCATCTGCCAGTCTTTCAGAATCACTCGAGCAGTTCTGTCAATATCAGTTTTTCCACCTTTAGCAAGCAAGTTTAATCTCTTTCCAAGCAAGTCTATAAGTTTTTCAGAGTCTCCATTAACATCTAGCTCGTAAAACTTTTCAAAGATTCCTGGATTATCTTCCATGAGCTGATAAACGACAAATTCTGGACTTTTCACTCTATCAAATGTTTTTACTCCAATTGTTGAAAGTTTCTTTGCGTGCGCAGTTGTGTGAGCAGGGGCTTCGCGCTCAGGCATAACTCCGGGGGTATCCAGCAACAAAAGTCCTTTAGCAAGGCGTATTTTATGCATTCCTCTAGTAAATCCTGCCTCTGCAGCCGTTTTTGCCTTTCCACCACCCGCAATAACATTAATCAAAGAACTTTTTCCAGTATTGGGATAGCCGATAATTCCGACGTGAACAATCTTATGTTCCTTCTCTTTCTTAGCTTCTATCTTAATCCTCGTTCTCAAATCATTAATTCCATGCCTATTTTTACAAGAAACCAAAACGTAAGGCTTTAATTCTTCAAGCCTTCCACTTTGAATAAGTTCGTTAGCATCAATCAAGTCAGATTTATTCAAAACATAAATTATTTTCTTCTCAAGCTTCTTGACCATCTCCTCAAGTTCTTTATTGCGTGTATCTTCAATAAATCTAGCATCAAGAATCTCAAGAACTATGTCAGATATACGAATAACTTCTTTTACCTTTCCAGGAATAGGTGTCCTATGCCGATTAGTAGTTGCAATCGTTCTCGTGTGCCTTGATGAAAAACTATATCTTACTCTCATGAGAGTAAGTAGTTTAGCAAGTTTAAAAGCATTACACTTTCAAGGATAAAAATCAACCTTCAAGAAACTTATTAGTACATTTACAAATTTTTATAGACTCCTCGCCTTTATAGTAAGAATAGCTAATTTCTCCTTTCTCTCCAAGATGTTCACAATTTATCTTATTAATCCCCCCTGCACTCAATCTACAATAGACCTCCCCCTCCCTGATTAACTGCTTAACTCCAGTTAGGGCGCATTCTTTAATTATATCGTCCATATTTGTAACTGCCACATTTTTAATCAACATCTAACAAATAAAAACCCTTGTCATCTTGCCCAGTAATAAAAAATAATTACTTTTTAAGTTGAGAGTCAATAAATAAATATTCTGAAGACTTTCTAAATTTCTCTTTAACACCATCTCCGTTTATATCTTCAAAATCCAATTCATACTTAATTTGGTAAGAAACATCCGCTTTATCATTTAAGGAAAATCTCTCGTAGATGTCTCTTCTATGAACATCAAAATTGACTATTCCTTCAAATTTTGTATTAAAAGACTCTGGGTGAGCAATCCAAATCATATTTTTTCCACTAAAAGTTGGCATTAATCTTGCCGGTTTGTGTTTCATTTCAGCAACTCTCGCATCCTCACAGAATATTTCAGAGTATTCTACAGGTGGATAAGCCTTCTTAATTCCAACGACAATAGTAGCTACTATTGCGGC
>JBAZPJ010000115.1:0-3347 GCA_041648255.1 Candidatus Nanoarchaeia archaeon | reverse complement strand
GGAGCCCCCCAAGAAACAGAAAAAAACCCTATGCTTGGAAATCACGGAATAAGGTTCTCTCTTAAACACCCAGAAATTCTCAAAGCAGAATTAGGTGCAATAAAAGAGTTAGCAGAAAAAGGACATAAATTTGGAGCAATGTTCCCTCAAGTAATCTCCGTAGATGAAATAAGACAAGCAAAGAAAATATTCCAAGAGATGAACATAAAGAATGTCCAATTCGGAGTAATGATTGAAACTCCTGCAGCAGCAGTTATCATAAAAGATTTATGCGAAGAGAAAATAGACTTCATCTCATTCGGAACAAACGACCTAACACAATACACTCTTGCAATAGATAGAGGAAATGAAGATGTCCAGTATATCTATGACGAAATGAATAAGGCAGTCCTAAAACAAATCTCAAGAGTAATAAGAGAATGTAAAAACTATGGTGTAGAAACCTCTATCTGCGGACAGGCCGGTTCAAAAAAAGAAATGGTAGAATTCTTAGTCAAACAAGGAATTGACTCCATCTCAGTAAATGCTGACGCTGCAAAAGAGCTCTCAGAATTAGTCAAGAAATTAGAGTCAGGTAAAAAACTGTCAGAGATTGAACCAATAGACAACAAGGAAGAGATTAAAGAAGAACTCAAAGAAGTTGAAACATTAGAGAAAAAGAGACTTAACAAGTTAATGGAAGAAAATACTCCTATTGTTGAAAACTTGCTAGAGAAAGAAAATGCTGACGAAAAGTCAGCTGAATAAAACCGCCCTATCTAAGAAATTCTGATAAACCATGATAATTTTTCCTGAATCTACTAAGTTGATTCTTAACTGCTTGAACGGACCGCCCATTCTTCCACAATTTATTCACCTTAGAACAAACCCCTTCATTATCATAGACTCCAGACCTATTCAAAACATAAGCAAGTAAACTTTCCCCTTCACACCAAGGATGAAGACCTCTTGACAAAACACTATTTCTTCCGCCCTTTTTTCTATCCTCAATTGCAACATCTTTAGCTCTTCCATGGATGCCCACACCATTCTTATAAGATACCTCTCCTGCCTTTGAAGCAATTTGAACTCTCCTCTCAGAGGGAATACAACCCAAAGAAACTGGATAAGAATATCTCTTTATATTTCCCACCCTAATCGCTTTAGCCTCCTCTTTATTCATTAACCCCTCAAAAGAACCCTCCTTATTTTTATAACCATTAAGAACATAATGTACTGCTGCAATTAAACCCCCAAAACCCATCTTAGGATATTGATCGGCAAAAAGATTTTTTTCAATAATTTGTTCATAGGTCATCTTTGCCCTTCGGTCTCTAAGAATCTGCTCACCATAACACTCCTTAAGCTCCAAGGCAACCTCCCTAGAACGCACCATCGCTCCGACTTGACTAGGCGAATAATTTCGTCTCATACCAACAAGATAAGAAGACCATTTAAAAACATTATCAGAGTTGTTACTACCCCTTAGGCACTACATATAGAAAGATTTATAAACCCTTTTAGACTATACTAATTATAATAGAGGTTCTGTTCAAAAGATAAAAGACCTCTTAAAAATACAATGGCACAAGCAAGAAAAGCACTTTGGTTGAATGATGATGGTACAGAAGCTAATGTAATCTATGTTCCTATAGATCCAACTGCAGCATTTAGCGTTCAGTCATTCAGACAGAATTTTGAGCATGTAGATTCACTCAAAAATGCAACTAAGGCCCAATATTCTCAAGCAATTTTTGGAACAAACACCCTTGAAAGCGCCAGTGACCGAGATTTTAACTCTTTTAAGAAAAACTTCAATAGAGACAATGTTCAAGAAGCATTAAATGATTATATCGTAAACAAATCTCCACAGTTAATAACTACATTAACTATGATAGACCCAGAACAAACCGAAAGATTCCTTCTACACAAGAATAGAAACGCTAAGACTTCTGCATTTAGAATTGAACAAACCCCTAATACTCCCGAAGATAAAGTACAATTAATCCAAGCATATAATGGGGTAGTTGATGCAAAGATAGCCTATCACGCAGAGATCGAAAGAATGGACTTAATTGGAGACCAAGCATATGTTACAGGTAGATTAAACAATCTTACACCTATGCAAATAGCAGTAATAATGGCTGCAACTGGAAGCCGTCCAGGAGACTTTACTAAAATCGCAAGATCCTACAAAGATTTCCACGCAGCAAACGTCCTTGAGAGAATAAATGCATTCGGAATTGAATCCTATGTAGCAAATAATTTTAATCAAGCGAGAACTCTTGAATTAAACCATAAAGCTTCTCTAAGAAACCTTGAAACAGTCGTAGAAGAAAAAATCGCAGAACTAGGTATAGGAGCCCCAAGAGAGAAAATAAAAGAAGTATACAAGAAAGCTGAAACTCAGAAAGAAGCCCTTGCAGTAACTTACCAGAATGCTGAAAGCGATGCGAGATCACTATACTCAGAACTTGCAAACAAGACATATGAAGAAGTAGCAAGAGTAACAAGATACCAAGCAGCAGCACAACCAGCAAGACAAGCAGCTTAATTATTCTTTTTTCTTTCACTAATCAACTCATCTACAAGTCGGGCCATTTCTCCAAGGAAAGCATCGGCCTTCTCGAACCAATCGTCCAATTCCTTTCCCCTAATCTTAGAGATATTCCCGTGGATTATATTTTTTGCAACACTATGAATCTCGTCATAATACAAAACATATTTCTTATTCAATTTCTTAGTCTTCACAAAATGTTCCATCATTACTTCAGGGATTTCCTCTGGAGAAGAAGGCATAATCTCTGCAGCAATCAACGCAGCATGAGCCGAATCAACCATAGTCCAATAAAGACCGTCCACAGTAGCAAGCATAGAATTCCTAGCACGAGTCATATGACATGGAGCCCTCTGTAAAAGTGTATAAATCGATTCAGGAGTGGACCGTATCTTTCCATCCTTCAATAGAATTCTCAAAGGATTAAAGAACCCACCAAAGTCAATCAAAGCATCTCCATATCTCAAAACATTTATCACAACTGGGTCTCCCTTAATCAAATCATTCCACCAACTCGAGAGCTTAATAGAATTTATATGCAAAGACTTTCTATAAGGATTTGCCTGGATAATCTTCCCCAACTCTTCTCTATACCAAGCGATAAGCTCCTGATCCCACACAATAGAAACATCGTCAATGATTATGATAATGTCAATATCTGATTCAGGAGTTGAGACTTTCTTAGCAGAACTTCCAAAAAGAACAATAGACTTAATCATCTGGTCAAACTTATCATAGACCTTCATAGCAAAATCTAAAGCAATGTCTCTTTCACCAACAATCTGCATAGTCGTAGACTTAGACGCACTTG
>JBAZPJ010000114.1:0-3457 GCA_041648255.1 Candidatus Nanoarchaeia archaeon | reverse complement strand
GTCTATTCCAGGTCAAGGTAATTTAAGAGAACAAATCGAACAAAGAAATTTAAAAGATGTTATTTTTACCGGACATGTAGATACCCGACCTTACCTTAAAAAATGCTCACTCTACCTTAACTTGGCTTGGATAGAACCAGCTTCAGTTTCAGTGTTACAAGCAATGAGCGCAGGAATAGTTCCTATCGTTAATCAACAAGTAGGAAACAAAAACTATGTCGCAATGATCGCAAAAGAACTTGTTGTAACGACCGATCAGGAAGCAGAAGCAATCGTGAAAAAGCTCTGGACTAATAAAAAACTTCTTCTTCAATATTCAAAAAAAGCAATCAAAGTAAGCAAGCTTTATCCAGATGAACAAGAAAGCATCCGCCTTTTTAAAGAAGCAATCAACAGTCAATTAAATTTACCGCGCTAATTTCTTTAATAGTTTTTCAATAGCACCTAAATTTCTTAGAGAAATCTTCTTTAACTCTGAGAGTATTAACAGATCATCTTGTTTTACTACACCAAACAAAAAAGCTAAACCCACATACACTCCACCAAAAATTCCAGAACGAATCAGCAACAATCCCGGCACAGAAAGATTCATTCCATACGTCACTCCAAACGCTACGCACCCAGCAACTATCCCTATTGCCATAATCTTACCTGTCATTTTATTTAAAAACACTCTCACTTTCGTCAACTTAAATGAATTTCTTAAAATAAATACACTCATCACTAAATATGCGAACGTTGTACCTACTGCAGCACCAATGATTCCAAATCTAATTACTAGAATTACATTTAACACTAAATTAATTATCGCACTTACCATCGACAATAAAAAAATCAATCTAGTCTTCTCATATATCATTAACACGTGCGTTGTAATAAAAGCAATATAATAAACAAAATATCCTACTGCAAGAACACTCAACACTGAACCTCCAACCGCATATTCTGCACCAAAAAAAACTCCTAAGAATTGCTTCGCACAAAGAATAAAAAATCCTAACATCGCAGTATTTATTACCAGTACCCATTTTATCACAGTAGAAAATACTCTTCTAAACTCTTCAGTCTTCCCTTTAGCATACAACCCCATTAACACGGGCAGAAATAAAGAAAGGAACGCTTGGGGAAATAAATAAAGCAACGTCGCACTGGGACCTGCAGCGTTATAAATTCCAACTTCCCCTATGGGTCTAAAATGACCAATTATCAACGTATCAGCGCCCAACAACACTAGACTTGTTAAACTGTTTAATAACAAGGGAATGGAGTAAAATAACAATTTTTTATCAATAAAAGGCGTTCTTTTTTCTTTTCTTATATCCTTTGTTGTTTTCATTAAATAATGTGCCGCCATCAAAAAAGAAACAACTCCTGCAATTGCAAATGCAATCGTCGCCCCAATAACTTTATACCCTAAAAACAATAATACTAACGTAAGTACTACCTTTAATCCTGTTTCAACAATATTTTTTGAATAAATTTCATACTTTATATTTTGAAACCCCCTCATTACATTAAACATCACATTCTTTATCACATCAATCGGCAGAACAAACGCGAGAATCTTCAATATAATCCCTAACCTTGGCTCATGGAACGCGGATACAGCAATTTTATCCGCAAAGAAAAATAACAATGCACCTAAAAAAATACTTATTAAACCAGATATCCCTATAGTAGAGAAGATAATGCCCTTTACCCGCCCAAAATCTTTCTTCTCTCTATAAAAAGAAACATACCTTAACGCTCCTTGGTTTAATCCCAATGCTCCCAACACTATCAATACATTAAACAACGTTAATCCTAACGAAAGAACACCATACTCCTCAATACCAAACCTTGCAACAATTAATCGATAGACATAACCAAACACCTTAGAAATGAAAATACCCCCAAATGCAAGAATAGTTCCATGAGCAATTTTTTCTAACGCTTGATGTGACTCTTCCATACTCCGCCTTTTCTTGGATATGTTTAAATAACTTCTTATTAGAACCTCCCTTATGCGCATTACTTTAGTTGGAACAGTTCCTCCGTATAAAGGCGGCATCTCCGAATTTAATACGCGTTTAATTAAAGAATTACAAAAAGAACATGAAGTACAAATTATTAGCTGGAAACAACATTATCCTTCTGTTGTTATGAAAGAACAAACGGATAAGAATATTCCTCCTTTAGAAGGTGCACAATTTGTTTTATCTTATAAAAATCCCTTCACTTGGAATAAAGCAGCGAATTTAGCTAAAGCGTTTAAACCAGATGTGATTATTATTCCTTGGTTAACTCCACTTGCAACACCCACTTATGCACCTTTACTTAAATTAATGAAAACAAAAACTAACGCAAAATTAATTGCACTCTGTCATAATGTCTTACCTCATAAAAAAACAGTCATGGATAAACCGTTTTCTAAAATCTTCTTTTCTTTAATTGATGAAGCAATTGTCCACTGCGAACAAGATAAAGAGGTATTAATGAAATTAAATTCGAAAATTAAAATAAAAAAAGGATTCCATCCACTTTACGATAAGTACATTTTAGATAAGAAGCCTGCAGTCTTGAATAATCTTAAAGGAAATGTCATGCTCTTCTTTGGATTTATTCGCCCTTACAAAGGAGTTTTTTATTTACTTGATGCACTCTATGAAGTTTTAAAACAACTGGATGTACATCTCTTACTTGTTGGAGAAGCTTGGGATGGAGTTGAACACGATATTATCCACATCATTAAAGAAAGTGGAATGGAAAAGCATGTTACGTTCGTTATGGACTATGTTCCTAACGAAGAAGTTGCAGCTTATTTTGATAGAGCAGATGTCGTTGTCTTGCCTTATACCTCCGGAACACAATCTGGAATCATTCAAACTGCGTATTATTTTGATAAGCCAGTCATCTGTACTAATGTGGGTGGATTTAGTGAAGTAGTCAAAGATGGAAAAACCGGATATGTTGTAGCACCTAGGAATGAAAAAGCATTAGCAGAAGCAATCATCAAATTCTATAAGGGAAATAAGAAAAAAGAATTCTCTAGCAATGTAAAAAAAGAAAAAGTAAAATATGGCTGGGATACATACGTTGAAATCTTACTTTCTAAATAAATCCTTAGCAACCTTTCCTAATCCTTTAATAAAAGAAGACTTATCAGGTGCATCTTTTGCCCTTCTTAGCTTTCCTAAAATCATAAGTATATTTCTTCCATCTTCTATAGACCCGTTTTCTCTTAAACTCAGTGTGTCGTAATGGGGAGATTTAAAGAATAAAGACACCCTACCGTTTTGTAACTCACCTCTACTCCTCAAAACTTTTAAATAGAACCTTGAGTTGCAAATAATGAAGAAACATGGCTTTACAACTAAACGCACCAAGTGAAGGTCAAACCTATAGAGAATTCTACGGGAGGAATATTGAACAAATGCCTAGTCTTATTGCTGATGGGAGAACCCCGTTATCTGTTCAA
>JBAZPJ010000113.1:0-3516 GCA_041648255.1 Candidatus Nanoarchaeia archaeon | reverse complement strand
AAGAATAAAA
This sequence comes from Candidatus Nanoarchaeia archaeon, assembly GCA_041648255.1. GTDB lineage: Archaea > Nanobdellota > Nanobdellia > SCGC-AAA011-G17 > GW2011-AR18 > JAHFKM01. The sequence continues at coordinate 3,506 of JBAZPJ010000113.1, read as the reverse complement.
TAGAGCATAGAGAAAAACGGACTTCGGATTCCTTTATGTGCAAGGTCATTATCTTCTACTTCAAACTTTCTAACATGAGCGAATAGCTGACTATTAAGCTCGGCAATACTTTTCTTGTTGAATAGAATTGAAACATCTCTATCTAACAATGATTCTGATGAGCCCATCCCATAGTGTCCCCTCATATGAGCGTAATAGAACCATTTCAGGAGTGCCTTCTCTTCTTCGACCGTTAGCTTTTCATCATGGAGAATTGCATATACCGCAATGGGGATAAGCAGGAATGATGAAGATAATAAATATAGGTCATCTATTCCTGCGTTGCTTCTTAAGAAATTGACGGCAAAACGTAATCCTTTAGTGGCAAGCTCCCAAGAGCTTTCAAGCTTTGCCTTGCTTATCTTGCCGACTGTTTTGAATTTACTTTGATTGGTGGCAAAGATAACCAGCATACGGATAGGCAAGCCAGTTTCGACAATATAATCACCGTTATCCTTAAACTCTTCCGCAAAGTCTTCAATAATGGACATGAATCCTTTCCATTTTGAGGTGATTTGAGCTAATGCCAGGTCAGAGCTTCGCAGTTTTATCCCAAGAGAATTTACCCTGACGAATATCTCTGTAACCTCGTCGTAGCTCATGTTTTTCTCTAAGACCTGCATGACATACATATACTCTTGTATCTTCCTTACCTTGTCTAATCTATCAGAATACTTTTCCCAGCGTTCATCATCGGAATTTATTCCTAAAGGCTTTAATATCTCTTTCTCTTTCTTATTGAATATGTCCGAGACTGGCACCCATAGAGGGTCATTTTTGAGTGCTCTACTGGCAACAACAAAGGTCTTTTTCTTTAACTCTTCTTGAATAGCGGAATCTTCAGCTTCCTCTTCTTCAATCTCTTCGCCATTCTCTCCGAGGAGTGTCAGTCTTCTTTTTTCGTTATCTTCAGGCAATTCGTCTTCATCCCACAACACGAGAACCCTTTTATCATCAATCACTTGAAGAACCGTTCCGTAATACTTTCTATACTTGACTCTTGCCCCTTCCTCGAAAGTGCGAGGACTTTCTGTCTCTTCTTCAGCTTCAGCTTCGGCGTCCATGTCTTCATACTCTGGTGGTATCTCGGTTTCTCCGACTTCTGTTGCGTCAGTTTCAAATCCTTCGGGATGTTCCAAGTTAAAAAGTATATCTATCGGTTTGCTGCGATTCCTTACATGAACGGGTTGGCCGCTTAAGATAGAAGCTAATGATGTTATTCTCTGCTGACCATCAAGCAAGAGTAGCTTTTGTGATGTTGAAGGCGTTTTCGTTGACCTGATAGCAAGCTCTCTGGTTACTATTTCTTCTTCTGTTTCCCACACTAAGATGGTGCCGGAAGGATAGCCCTTATAGAGTGAATCTAACAAGTCTCTTACTCGTGTTGCTGGCCATACATAACGGCGTTGCATTTCTGGCAGAACAAGCTCGCCTCGATGGACCTTATTAACTAATTCATTAACAGCAATATCTGTTTTTGACATATAGACCTCCGTTATCCTAAGATGATATTTTCGATTTCTTTTTTTGTCTGCTCATTGCCTCCCCCAATTCCTTAATTAAAATCTCGTATGCTTACTTAAAACATCTTCTACCCTAATCGGTTTCATATCATTCGCAAATATTTTCCAATAAAATTTATCCCCTAAAATCCCAGAGGTATACACATGGCCATCAACCTTAAAGGAAACCGACCTCTCCCAGTATTTCCCGGGTTGAAGCGTAAAATTGTGTTCTGACAAAAACGTATCATAAATTATTCTATATATCTTAGTTACAGGCCCTTTAATAAAATTATTCTCTGGTTCAACATGTAACTCTTGGCAAAATTCCAATTCCATATTAATTCCATCCATTGTTTTCTCGCTAATGTTTTCGACCTTTAAAGCCAGCCTATATACATGTAATTCGCCGGTATATCCCGGCATTAATTTAACCTCAAAAGAAGTGCGTAGCTTCTCTTCACTGTTTAGAACCGAACTTAAAGTAGGCAAATAATCTGAAACCGGGCTATCCGAGTGCTCCGGATTATTTAATATATCTTCAATGTATTCTTTGATTTTCTTGTTAAACTCATTCTCGTCCTGAGCAGGATATTTGTACGTTGCTACTCTATACGGCCGCAAATCAAAAGGCACATCTTTGATATTTTGCGATATTAAAATAGACCTTTTTGAAAGGGCCTGTCTAACCCCAAGCTCATAAAACACATTTGCATTTTTACCAGAGAGATCTGCAATAACAATCTCGTCTTTATGTAAATGGCTTATAATATCCTTAATAATAGATCCTGATTTATTTATCATATCCGACCTTAAGCACACAATATCAGGATTTGCTGCCTTTACTGCGGGAGTTATTATATTATCGAAGATGTCTTTGTTCTTTTTGTGTTCTTCTGTTCCTTCTTTACCAAATGGCATAAGAATAAAACATGTTGGTTTTTTCATCTTTTTTCTTTCCCCTCCACCACCCCCATCTCCTCCTCCGTCAAACCATATAATTTATAAACGCCAATAAACTCATTGAAGGATTTTACGGGATCACCATATTTATTCGCTATTTCTTTTACTCGCCGTGATCTTCTCTCTCTTGGCTAATAAATCTTTGAGCCTTTTTTCCCTGTGTAAGGATTAACGTTCCCTTTTGTTGACCAATTATCTAATTTTGTTTTATTTGGGTGGCTCTTAACGGATGGGGGAACATATGTTCCTGACTTTTTAACATACCCTTTAACTTTTACGGGGGTGGAAATACTTGGCTTAATTGTTAGCGAATCCGTTTTAAGTGATGGGACAACAGGGGGAACCTTTAAGCCAGAAGATGAATTATCTGGATTGCTTGGAGTCGAAGAATTATCAATTGGCGGGGAATAGGTATCAGTTGATGAATAATGGCTTGCATGAGAGGCATGAGAAGCGTGGGATGCATGCGAACTATGAGACCCGTGTGCTGCAAACAACGTATCGTTTGTATTAGCAAATAATGTCTGGGAGTGTTGTAATACAAGCTGAGAAGAATCCTTTATGTCTTCTGTTTTTGTAGAATATCTATTAGCGTAATCTCTGAGTTCAGCATTGATTTTCTTCGCAGGAACTAATAAAAGAACAGCTAGAACCAACAAAGAGGAAATATCTTTAAGTATTTTTCTCATTTAAACCTCCTATGACTATAGAGGACGTAACTAATGATAGTATACTCCCTTTATTTTAGTGGGTGCAAGTGGTTGCTATGTTTATTTTGTGACGAAAAAAATAGACCCCCACACATATTTTTAGCTGAACATTCATTGCAAAACTCAAAATAGATGTTTTTCCAAGAAGAGATCGATTTTCTTGAGAAAGGCCAAAGCTTCTCAGGAAGCAAACACAACTGATGATTATAAATTGAAACTGGGACAGCAGCTCTATGTAAAGTCTTCACAGCTTCTTCAAGCGCATCCATATAATTCAGGGGCTCAACCCATA
>JBAZPJ010000112.1:0-3523 GCA_041648255.1 Candidatus Nanoarchaeia archaeon | reverse complement strand
ATAAACATACCTTAAGACTAAAAAATCAAACAAACGTCCACCAAGTGCTTTGTAGCACTTGGTTCCATCCCAAAAGGAGATTAAAAAAGAAGTCATTCGGAGGTACTGCATCAATCATAATCCTTTTAAACAATGATTAGTTGTGCATCCCTGTGGGCTTGTGGTGTAACCTGGATAGCACAAACGGCTTCGAATGCCACTAAATGGATCCGTAGAGGATACCGTTTAGTTCGGGTTCAAATCCTGACAAGCCCGCCATTTTCTATAGGGATTAGTAAGGAGGTTTTAGGTGTTGGTAATAAAGAAAGTTTAGAAGATTTAAGTAAAGGACAGATTGTTAATTTAATCACTACTTTAAGTAAGATTAGAAAGCGAAAGTATCGGCAGAGAAAGGAAACAAAGTATGGGAATATAAATCGTGGATTTACGGATAAAGAGCTTAAAACGTTCTTTCAGTATTGTTCTAACAAAAAAGCTTATTTGGCGTTTTTCTTAATGAGTCATCTTGGTTTGAGAATTGGTGAGGTGGTTAAAGTAAGATTAGATGATATTGATTTTGTTAAAAATAAGATTAGAATTAGTACTGAAAAAACACATACTGGAGACTTTTTGTATCTTCATGAAAGGGTTCGTAAACTCCTCTTAGTGTGGGTTCAGAACTTCCAAGATCCAATAACGAACAAGAAAGGCTTTATTCTGTTTTCAAGCAATAAAAAAGAAGGGAGAGAGTATGTTAGTCCCCATTGGTTAAGGAAAGAGTTCAGAAACATCTGTAAGCTTGCAGACCTGAATGAGTTTTACGACTATGCTGATGATAAACAGGGGATAATTGTAAAGATGCATGGAAAGTCTAGAAAGCTTTACCGTCTTACAACCCATAGTTTAAGACATTATTACATTACCTTTGTTTACAAGAATTGTAAGAATCCAGTCCATACACAAAAACTAGCAAGACATCGAGATTTTAAAAGTACCCAAGTCTATATTCACACGAGTCAAGAAGATTTGGATGGTACGATGAAGAAAGCGTTTGAGCAAGAAGGAATTAATGCTGAAGAAGGGGAAGTTGAGGAATTTGCTAAGTTCTGGAAGATGTGGAGGATGATGAAAAATGAACAGTAAAGAAAAGAATATCCTTCTAATCATTTACAAAGACTGCTTAGAACTTAAAAGGAAAGGGGTGTTAACTGAGTTTGGAGAAGGACAACTGGAGGTTTGTAGAATCTTATTAGAAAAATAGGCATTATTTGTATCTACAGCAAGAATCCAACTCTCTAATAATTTGAGATAGTATCTTTTTGAAATGATGAATATCAAAATAATATTGGAATTTGGAGTCTTTTCCAAACTTTTGACTCATTTTTGTAGTGATCTTTAAGTTGTGTGCAAGAACGTTTCTTGTTTCGTTAAGCAATTGAACTGCACGGTAGAGTTTTACTTTATGCTGACCAGATTTCGCTTCAATAACAATAATAGATTTTCCAAAAAAGTCTACCGATTTTAATAAATTCAATTTATCTTGAAAAGTTATGTTCTCTAGAATGTGGGTTGTAAAAAGATCTTCTTCGCTTTTTTGAATATTAAACATTCTCAAAATATAGTAATTCATATAAAACTCGGAATAAAGATGCCCAGTCAGGATAAGATTTCTCAAACGCTCCCAATAATGATTACCCCCTTCCTCCCTTGTTTCTTGAATTTCTCTTTCTAATGCTTCTATCTTCGAACCTAAAGTAGGAACATAATGCATACTCAGTTTTTCCATATTTAATCTGTTTCTCTTCTAAAATTTAAGACTTTCTCAATTTCCCCTAAAATCAACTATCTCCCCCAATATAATAATTATTGAGAAAATGAGAACAAATACTTATATAGCCTCAAATCTAAATTATACTAAGATCATTTGACAGTCAAATGACAAATAATATGGCAAAAACGATAACACCAAACGAAGTCATTAAAATGAAAGAACTGTACGGACAAGGCTATTCCTTAGCCCAAATAGGAAAAGAGCTTGGCCTAAGCAGAAACACTCTTAAAAAATATTTAGTGATTAGTAATAATGTAATTAGAAGAGACACGAAGAGTATGTTTATAGAGAAAAAAGAGAATAATTCTATCACTATCTCTCTTAATATTGAAACACTGTACAATTTAGATCAATTAAAACAAAATATTGGAACGGATACTATTGAAGAGACGGCTCGTTTGATCCTTGATGATTACTTTGAAACACTGTCTAAAAAAAATAGTACTCAAGAAATGTTCAACACAATGCTTGAATATGCCTTATTTAACAAACTAATGAAAAACTAAAATGGCTTCAAGAAAAACACATAATCTTGTAAATAGAATTTTCTTAGGACAAGACTATGAACACGTAAATAGTTTAATGGATAATCCAGCTAAGTATTTTGGTCCAATTCATAGAAAGTATTTGCATAGTCCGCTAGATGCAGTAATGGTTGGGATAATGTTTCGAGATCCGAAAGCTACAATAGCTGCTTTGATTCACCAACAAACCGACTTTGTATCAACTTATTTGAAGAAAAAAATAAGAAAGAAGATTTAGCTTCCAAAAGATATAAATTCTCATGATTTTTTCCCTTATTTATGGAGCCTAAGACTGTTTATTTAGACCAAAATATGTGGATCTATCTCTCTCAAGCTTACTATGGTTTAAATAAAGATCCGATTTTAAAGAGAATTTGTGATAAAGTTATTTCTGCATCAGACAGCGGTAAATTTATTTTTCCTTTCAGCGTAGTGCATCATATAGAACTTTCTAAACACCCTAATAAACAACGCAAAGAGAGGCTTATCGATTTTATAATATTGGTCTCAAAAGGATATACTATCCGACCCTATACAAAAGATTTTAAAGAAAAAGAAATTACCATTGCTGTTTTTAAAAAGCTGGAGTATGTTCCTAAAGATGCTGTTTTAGATGCAGTTCAGCTTGGAATTGAAAATTCTTTTGTGCGAAGTTCTTGGATTAAAGAAAGGAGATCTTGGATTAAAGAGAATCTTCTTCCGGGGATTAGAGAAAAGATCGAGAAGAAGATAGATGAATTACTTAGAAATCCAGAAAGGATTAGGATAACTCTAAAGAATACTAAAGATTTTAAAGTTCATTCTGATCAAAATCTCCTTCCCAAGTTAGAGTTTCTTCGAAGAAAAGAGAATCTTTCTAAAGATAAAATGCGAAAATGGCAAGAGGCGGTGGCGATAGGATTAGCTGGTATTTTTCCGGAAATAATTAATGTTCAAAAGAGATTTAATATAGGGAAACCTTTATTTAACAATTATTCTGTTGATACGAGAGAAGAGGTGGTTAGGTTTTTTGAATCGATCCCTGCCTGTTATTCAGTTTTTGCCCTTACTTATCATCGTGACATAGATCTAAATAAACCCATTCAAGAAAACGATTTGAATGATATCTTTGCTCTTGCTATGGCAATAGGTTATTGTGATATTGTTGTTGCAGAGAATCGCTTTATGGATTTTGCAGTAAGATCAAAAC
>JBAZPJ010000111.1:0-3536 GCA_041648255.1 Candidatus Nanoarchaeia archaeon | reverse complement strand
AATAAAATGAATAAGCTGGCATACAGGTGATGAATGTTATAAAAAATAATTTAATTCCCAAATAAAACTCTTTGTAGATACATACTGTCTGGAAATATGAAAATGTGAACCAGTAGCCAAATAATTGATACTATTCTTGCAGGAAGAACATATTTAGGGAATTTTTTCGCTAAAAGGTACCCTGCAACCATAAGCAGTGGGTCAGTAAGGAATCGATTGCTAAAGAATTCAACACCTTGGAACCAATATTCAACCTTTGCTCCTGCGATCCCTAATTCAAGGTAATGTTCAAGTGTCTCCCAAAGATATGCAATGAATAAGACTGCGATTATATCGAATCGTACTACAGTTTTATGATTGTGGTCGATGTTTGAATGTAAGATGCTAAAATGTTTTTTGTTATGATTTCGTGCAGCATGACCTATCGAAACTCCGCTTAAGATATGTTCAATAGACCACACATCAAACAAAGCGGTTGTTTTTAAACCCCAGATAAAATCAATCATCTGTACTCCTTTTTCGAGTGATTTTTATTGATTGCCCAGATAAGGATGAGTACAAGCAAGGTAAAGAAAATAACAGGAATTGGATTAAAATAAGGCGTTAGGTTCTCTTCTATGTTTGATCTTATGAACCAGAAATCATCAACAATAAATCCAGTTCCAATTGCCGAAATTAGGAGGTAAAGATAGAGATGCTTATTTCCAAATAATAAGAAAAATTGTGTAATTAGAACCAAGATCAATCCGTAGTCAAAGTGATGCAATTCAAATCCAAGGATAATTGGGTGCGGGTCTTGGATAAACACAAGACTTCTTGTTAGCAAAATTGTACTAACCATAACTAAAATGAAAGAAAGCATTCTATGGTTTTTCTCGAAAGCTCTTAATTCTTTTAAAAGATAATTCATGAAGAGTGTCTCATGCATTTAGTATTTATTCTTTTCGAGTGTAGGGGGGTACAGGGTATCAAAGAGGCTTTATTCGTAATCTTTATTGTTCAGATAAGCTTTTTAATTAATTAAAAGAGGAAGAATTTATGAAAATATCTGATGCTGAGTGGAAGAAGAAGTTGACATCCTCCCGCGGCCTAAAGGCTCTCGCTTCGGCGAGCCTCCTTCGCTGATGCTTCGGAGCGGGGATTCCCGTAAAATGCTTTTGGCGTGGTGATCCTCGAGATATTTTTTTGCTTTGTCTAATGTTATGTGTCCGATGCTTGCTGCAAATTTTCCTGGACTCCACAATGATCCTTTCGGATATCTGCGTTTCAAGTTTGGAATCAGCTTGAACAATAAGTGCGCGCTCAATCCCTTGATTAAGTTGAGCGCTCTTGTTGGTGGCATCGTCATCGGTAAGTTTGCAATCACGTGAACGTGATCTGCATCAACTTCGATTTCTATAATCTCGATACCATGTCGTTTAGCAGCTTCGCTGATACATATCAAACCAAAGTTTTTTATGTACTCTTGTCTGAACATCTTGTATCGATACTTCGTGCACCATTCAAGATGCCAGGTGTTCCAACCTACTGAATGGGCATGAGTGTTTTGCTGGTAGATGTTCATTGTGTTCTCCTTCGGGAAACACCACTTTACCAGCATTATGTTTGCAAAGATGTTCTAGAAAAAGATTTACTTCCATCACGCCATTCACTCCGCCCTAAAGGGACGGTCGCGAGCTTCAATCTGAAAGTTATTCTAGAAGCTCGCTAGATTTCTGGCGAACTTATCTTAACACCCGAGCAGTATCATATTCTTAGAGAGAAAGGGACGGAACGAGCGTTTACTGGTGAGTATTGGGATACGAAAGAGAAGGGGGAGTATGTGTGTGTTGCTTGTAAATCAAAATTATTTTCTTCTGATGAAAAGTTTGATTCTGGTTGTGGTTGGCCAAGTTTTTCTAGTCCAGAGAAAGATGGCGTTGAATATGCTGAGGATACGAGTTTGTTTATGAAGAGAACTGAAGTGATGTGTTCGAAGTGTGGTGGTCACTTGGGTCATGTGTTTGATGATGGTCCTACTCCGACTGGGAAAAGGTTTTGTATTAATTCTAGTGCATTGAAGTTGAAGAAAAAAGCGTAATTCCACTTCATTAGAGGTTATATGATGTATTTGGTGAATGATTATATAGCCTGAATTCTTATTAGTAGATAATTGAACAGGAGGTGTTTGTATGACCGGTAATGAAGTAAGAAAAGAAGCAGGACGGAAAGGGGGAGAAGCGACTGCTGCATCGCATGATCGAGAGTTTTATGAGGAGATTGGGCATAAGGGCGGTGTTGCAGCTCAGAGGAAGGGAACAGCGCATAAATTAACAGATGAAGAGAGAAGTAAGGGTGGCTCGCGAAGTGGGGGGAATTTTAAGTTTGATCGTGAGCGTGCAGCTGAAGCAGGCAGAAGTTAAGGACAGTAGATTCCAGTGGAAAAAAAGGTAAAAGCATAGGCGGTATATAGTGTATGTGGAAAAGGTTTATATGACTAATTCTGCCTTTTGGTGTTACTTTTAAATTGGGGGTGGAAAACAATGGAGCGAAAATTGAGGAAGGGGTATGACGACGAATTTTTTCTGCAGCAAGCAGATGATTTCGAAGATGAGTTTGAATGGTTAAAAGAGGCTGAGGAGAATTAAGTCTTTGGCGGGGATGCAGCTTGTTAAAGAGGGGTGCGTCTCCTAACTTTCTTTTTTAGGAAGGTATTTAATTAAACGATTTTATTCAGAAAGGAATGCGGGGAAGAATTATTCTTATTTCTGGAGTGAGTGGAGCAGGTAAAACAACCTTAGTAAATTTATTATTAAAAGAAAAGAAGAATCTTCTGCGTGCTATTTCATTTACGACAAGAACGCCTCGGACTAATGAGGTGGATGGAAAGGATTATTTTTTTATTGAGAAGAAGCATTTTTTAAAGAAGGTAGAGAATGGGGAATTATTAGAATATAGCGAAGTGTATGGTGATTTATACGGGACGGGATTAGATTCGTTTAAAGCAATTGAAGAAGGAAAAGATGTAATTAAAATAATTGATGTGCAGGGTGCATTGAAATTAAAGAATGCAGGGGTAAAGGCATTGTATATTTTTTTAAAAGTTCCAAAGAAGACGGTCGAAAAAAGATTGAAAGAGAGAAATGAAGAAAATACAGAGAATAGGTTGAAAGAGTATGAAAATGAATTGAAGGCAAGTAAGGTGTATGACTATGTGATTACGACAGGTGGTTCAGTAAAGAGTATTGAAAAGAATGTTCAAAAGTTAAGAGATATAATTAATTAAAGTGCTAACATCCCATGTGATTTTTTATAGACTTCATACAAAATAGAAAGGGATTTGCTTGCTGATTTTACCGTGTGACCTTTAAGATCTTCTTCTACGAGTGCAAATGGTTTGCTGGGTTTGATGAATCCTTTGACTGCGTCTCCGAGTGGAGAGAACATGACTTTGAATCCGTCAATAGTTCCTTTCAGGGGCCATTCCAGTTTTTGAGGAACTTCTTTTTTCTTTTCTTCTTTTTTTGGATTAAGATACTCTTCGATTTCTGTTTGAA
>JBAZPJ010000110.1:0-3544 GCA_041648255.1 Candidatus Nanoarchaeia archaeon | reverse complement strand
ATTCTTAAAGGTTTGCTCCTTTCCGAAATACAAAATTTTAAAAAGAACGGGATTTGCTCTTTTCTTAATGCACCGATTGTATAGTGGTTAGGCAATTTGGGATAATACCCTGTTGGACGAATATGCTTGCCTTCCAAAGATTACATCTGAAGCAAGCAAGCGACCCGGGTTCGAATCCCGGTCGGTGCACCATATTTATCTCCATTCTCCATTTTTAATTGAAGCGTCATACTTATTTCCAGAAGAATCTTTTATTACTGTTCCATTACCTTCATCCATCAACCATTCTGCTTTGATATCAGTATCACGACCTAACAATTTTTTAAATAAACTAATTGTTGTATCAAACGCAATTGTAATTCTTCTTAATGCGTTATACTGATTACCGCTTGTTGATTGATAGACATACGCTGGATTACTTGCACTATTCCCATGCGTCCAACATAACTCATAATACTCTCCACAAATTTGAGTGTAAGATTCATTTGCACTATGGAACGGAAAAACAAATGAAACTGGCTTTGTTCCAAGATTCTCTGTTACATTCGCTTGAGATTGCACTAACTGCGTTCTAAACTCTGTTTCGTTTAAGGTCAACATATTCACATGCTGCACACCATGCGCCTGCATATCCCACCCTTCATTTTCCAACTCTTTTAACTCCGTCCAATTACTATACGCCGAACCAGACACTTGATTTGCATAGTCGCTGATAATAAACTCTGTTCCTTTTAATCCATACTTTTTCATAATCGGATATGCTTCTTTATAGATGGAAGACCAGCCATCATCAAAGGTAATTAAAATTGGTTTCTTTGGCATCGCAAACTCTCCTTTCTTCCACGCATTATACTGACTAACTGTCACCGGAATAAAACCAGACTGATTAAGATATTTCATTTGCGCTTCGAAATTTATGATTGTCACTTTATCTGTTGCATTCGCAACTTCAACAACCTGATGGTAGACTAATGTGGGAACAGATTTCCCTAAGTTACTTCCATGCTCACTTTCCTCATACAACCGCTTTACCTGATGACTACTTAATGCATTCTTATAAATCTTAAAATCATCAACCTCTCCGCCAAAAAACACTTGATTCGCACCACCAATATTTACTGGAATCTTCGTATCAAACAATCTTCGAACGATTGTTGTATCCGTATCGCATAACGTTCCATTTCTATAATACATTATATTCGTTTTATTAAACACAATTGTAATCATCGTCCACTCCTCATTCTCTCTAATCCCACATTTTCTATTTGTAGAAGAGGTATGCGTAATACCTGTACCCCCGTCAGAAGAAAGAACAACAGACACACTATCATTTAATACAGATCTAATTAAAAAAGATCTATTTCCCTGTCCACTCTCATACTTTCCTAAAACACCTGCACGCGCATTATAATTATCCTGCTTTACCCACATATTCCAAGAAGCATACTGCAAGCCATTAAGCATACTCACATTCTTTGTTTTAATCTCTGAGTTGTTTCCATTCAATTCCACGGAAACTGCTTGCGTGAGGGTAATGTAAAATAAGCTGATTAAGACAACTATCACAATGACATACGCACCCTTTTTTAAACTTACATTCGTTTTCTCCATTGCTCTCCATTCTTTAAAGGTAATTGCTCCAGAGAGATATAAGCCTACAGCGTATAGACTATATGATACTGATAAAAACTATACTCTATAACCTTTCCTGCATAACTCTTATAAAGAATTTAATTAACTGGTTTTTATGAAAACATTTACATTCGCCTTTGTTTTATTAACACTTATTTTTATTACTGCCTGCGAAACTGAGCCTCCTCCACCAGTTAACCAGCCCAGTGAGATTACTACAGAAATTAATCGATTAAAAGCTGTTGCAGAAGATAGAAACTTAACCGTGGAAGATTATTCTCAATTAAACCAATTAACACAACCTATTCCTTATTATCAAGATGGATTAAAAAAAATAGAATGGCTAACGGAACATGGAGAAGCAGACCACGCAGCACACGGACTATCCTACTTACTTCTTTACAGCCAAACTGGAAAAGAATACGCGTGTTTAATTCATGATTTAAGCCACATTGAATCTTATCTTCATTACAACGACCTTGCAATGGCAGAAGAAGCAATTAAAGAACTAGATGCACAACCCTGGATTGACAAAGCAGAAAAATCTAGACAACGCTTACCTCAATATTATAAGAATTTTGATCAATTAAAAGCAACAGTTCTTGATACAGTAGAACGCCTAAAAAATAAAAACTATTCACAAACAACTTTAGATCAAATCGAATACTTAGATAAAACTGCGCCTTGCTAATATCGTTTTAATGCGCATAATCTTTATAAAGTCTGATTGCCTTAGGAAATTTATGAAACAATTATTATCCTTCCTTTTACTTGCACTTGTTTTAATTACTGCATGTGAAACTACTCCAACTCCCCAACCATTTGTTTCTCCACCGCAAGTTGAAAAACCAGTCCAACCGCCGACGTCTATTGAACCTACATCACCTCCAACACAACCCTCTTCAACAAGCACTGTTAAAGAATTTACTATCCGCGCATTTCAATATGGATTTGAACCAAACCTCATTGAAGTAAAAAAAGGAGATAAGGTTATTATCCATGCATTCTCTTCAGACACCACACACGGATTTAACATCCCTATTTACAATGTTAATCTTGTCTTGGACGGACCAGAAAAGAAGACAGTAGAATTTATCGCAGACAAACACGGATCTTTCCACTTCCGATGTAGTATTCCCTGCGGACATGGTCATAGTGGTATGCAAGGCACCTTGGTTGTACGAGAATAAACAATGTTTGAAAACCTTAACCTCTTAGGAATCTTAACACTCCTCTCTCAAATTTTAATCATTCTTTGTTTACTTCTCTATTTAACCAGCCGTTTCTTTACTTCATCAAAAAAATTAGCCGACAAGATAAAATTATTCAGTGGAAAACACGCTTTACTCTTAGGATTTATCGTTAGCCTCGTTGCAACATTAGGAAGCCTCTACTATTCAGAAATTATGGGATACGACCCCTGTAAACTTTGCTGGTTCCAACGCATTTTGATGTATCCACAAGTTCTTCTCTTTGGAATTGCACTCTGGAAAAAAGATCACACTATTTATAGATACACGTTACCACTTTCCTTATTAGGATTACTTACTGCTGCTTATCACTATCGCTTACAAATTACTACTAAGATCGCTAAGACTGTTGCAGAATCCTGCAGTTTAACTGGACCTTCTTGCTCAGACATCCCTTTCACCTTCGCTTTTTACATTACTATTCCTTTAATGGCCTTCACCGCATTCTTACTTATCACACTTCTCATGTATCAATTAAAAAAACATCACATTTAGACCCACTACTTTTAAAAAGCTTTCACTCTGCTAAAGGCCATGGACAAAGAAACCATCTTAGTATTCGCAGCACACCCAGACGATGAGATCATTGGCGTAGGTGGAACTATCGCAAAATACGCCCAAGAAGGCAAAGACGTCATTGTGACTATCTTCTCAGACGGAAG
>JBAZPJ010000109.1:0-3580 GCA_041648255.1 Candidatus Nanoarchaeia archaeon | reverse complement strand
CTATCATTTAGAGAGTTGAGTTAGATAAAGCCAAGGGTTTCTTGTCGTTGGTAATTCTAAATCAAGCATAATCGGAACATTCTTCTCTGTTAACTCATTAAAAATTCTAAGTAATGCTGTTCTTTTTGAAAAGGGAGAGATCCAGTATCCTTCTTTTCTTTGTAAGAGTGGCCAATAAACTAATTCTATTTTTTTATTTTTAGTTTTAATTGCTTCAAATTCTTTTAAACTATAAGCCGCTACATACAATTTTGCTTTAAATGTAATTAATTTCAACTTTTCCAAATTCTCTTTTGTAGGAAATTCTTCAAAGAAGCTTAGTTTCATTGTTTTTCTGGGATGACGATCCAAGCGATAAGGTAAGCTAAGATTCCTGCGCCCATACTGAAAAGGGTGGCTACAATCCAGAGCAAACGAACAATGGTAGAGTCAACATCAAAGTATTCTGCAATGCCTCCGCAGACTCCTGCTATTTTTTTATCAGTTTTAGATAAGTAAAGTTTCTTTGCTTGTTTCATGGTTACAGTTTAGAAATAACTTCTATTTAAATCATACATAATCTTTTTATAAGGAGACGAGTTGTCTGTAACGATGAACAAGGAACGTTTAGAGTTATTCTATTTTAAGCATTATAAGAAATTGATGCTTATTCCTATTTTTATCTTATTGCTCGGCGTAGGTTATTTAACCTATTTCTATAGTCAAACTGGCGATTTATTTTACAAAGATGTATCTCTAAAGGGCGGTGTTTCTGCTACCGTCTATACTGAACAAGAGGCGACAGTGGAAGAGATTCATTCTTTTTTGGGTGTTGATGCGAGTATTAGGAGATTGGCTGATTTTAGTTCTGGAAAGCAGTTAGGGTTTATTGTTGAAGTGTCGGATTTGTCTGCGGATCAGCTTGAACCGAAATTGGAAGAGTTTTTTAAACTAGAATTAACAACAAAGAATTATAGCGTGGAAGAGACTGGTTCTAAGTTAGGCGCCGCGTTTACAAAGCAGTTATTGATTGCAATCTTATTTGCATTTATTTTAATGGCCATTACAGTGTTTATCACCTTTAGAACATTTGCTCCGAGTTTAGCTGTTGTGTTTGCTGCGTTCATGAATATTACGATTCCGTTGGCGATTATTAATTTTATGGGAATGAAATTATCTAGCGCGGGAATCATTGGATTCTTATTAATCATTGGATATAGCGTTGATACCGATATTCTCTTAACAACATGGGCGTTAAAGAAAAGGGAAAAGTCGTTGTTTGAAAGAATGTTCCATTCTATGAAGACGGGGTTAACGATGACTGCTGCTGCAATCGCGGTAATGATTATTGGGATTATTTTTTCAAATGTGGTAGTTATTAGAGAGATGTTTATTGTTATTTTATTAGCGTTAATTACTGATATTTTTGCTACCTACTTAACAAATGCGGGGATTCTGACGTGGTATTGTCAGAAGAAGGGGATTAGATGAAAGCGAAGAATTTGCTTAAGTCATGGCGAATTTGGGTATTAATTTTCGCTCTTGTTGCTACGTATGCGGCGATCGATCCTTCGTTTGGAGAAAAGGGTATTGTGGTGAATAGTGTTGATCTAAATAGTTCTGCTAATCTTGCTGGAATGAGAAGTCCTTCTCCTGAAACTGCATTAACGAATCGGGAACGGATTACGCGGGTCGATCAGACAACAATTGAAACAGTAGATGATTTTACGTCGGCAGTTGATCGTATCCAGTTAGGAAACACATATCGGATTCAAACGAGTCAAGCTGAATATGCGTTGATTAAAACAAATGAGAGTGTTGGTGTCAGTGTTTCGTTGCCCTCTTCTTCTAATTTAAGAAAAGGTCTTGATCTTCAGGGTGGAACAAGAGTGCTCTTACAACCCGTCACACCAATTACTGATAATGAAATGGGTGATTTGATTGCGTTAATGGAACAGAGATTAAACGTTTACGGATTAACGGATCTAAGTATTAAGAGTGCTGCAGATCTTGAGGGTAATCGTTTTATTGTTGTTGAGATTGCGGGCGCGTCTAAAGAAGAAGTGAAGGAACTAATTGCTGGTCAAGGAACGTTTGAAGCGAAGATTGGTGACGAAGTTGTGTTTGAAGGTGGTCAAAAAGATATTACGTTTGTATGTAGAAAAGATGGAACGTGTTCTCGTGTAACAAATTGTCAGGGTGAGCAGGGTGCGTATGTGTGCAGGTTTGAATTTGAGATTTCCTTATCTAATGAAGCTGCTGAACGGCATTCTAAAATTACCGAGAAATTAAATATTAATGTTACGAATGGACAGCGCGTCTTAGAAAAAACACTCGATTTTTATTTAGATGGAAAACAAGTTGATAGTTTGCAGATTGCTGCTGATTTGAAAGGGCAGAAGGCAACAAGAATTGTAATCTCTGGTCCCGGTTCTGGCGCTTCTCAGAAAGAAGCTGTTGCGAGTGCGGTTCATGGAATGAATAAGTTGCAAACAGTATTAATTACTGGTTCCTTACCAACAAAATTAGAAATTGTAAAGTTAGATAGTATTTCTCCTTCATTAGGGGAGGCGTTTGTTAAAAACACGATTCTTGTAATGATCTTATCCATTATTGCGGTAAGCACAATTATTTATCTAAGATATAGAGTGTTAAAAATTGTTATCCCTATTATTATTACAGTCTTATCCGAAGTTGTACTAATCTTAGGTCTTGCTGCAGTATTCAAGCAGAACATTGATCTTGCGACAATTGCGGGTATTATTGCTTCTGTTGGTACAGGTGTTAATGATCAGATTGTGATTACTGATGAAATTTTATTTGGCAATCAAAGTGATACGAATGTGAAAGGAAAAATCAAGAATGCATTCTTTGTTATTCTTGCAGCATATGCAACAATTATGGCTGCGATGCTTCCCTTACTTCGAGCTGGTGCAGGATTATTAACGGGTTTTGCTGTTGCGACGATTGCCGGTGTTACTGTGGGTGTGTTGATTACTCGTCCAGCGTTTGCTGCTGCGATGAGAGTGTTGATGGAAAAATAATTCAAAGAGGAAGGTTCTTAAGTTTATTTCATTTTCTTTTTTCTAAGATGACAGAAATGAAGTTACCTTTAGAACAAAGATTACAACCTGATGATCCGCTTTTAAGAAGTTTGCCCAATGTGAGTTTTGAGGATACAAGGAGAGTAGGAACGATTATAGAAGTAGGAAGGATAAAAGTATTAATGGCAGATGGAGGAATTAGTTTTCAAGATCCAAGTCTAATGTTAGGAATTTATTTTGATGATCATACTGAGAAGCATTATCTAATTCATACTCCTTCGGAGCGTCCGTTCGCAGAATTTCCAACTGCAACGTCATTTGAGATAATTGAAGGGTATGAGTTTGTAAAGGAATATAGGTAAGAAAAATAGAGATTGCAAAATATAAAATTAAATTAAAAAATTATAATTTTTTTGGCATTTCACTTTCATTCATGTAAAAAACTTCCCAGATATGTCCATCAAGATCTTCAAAATCACGGCTGTACATCCATCCGTGATCCTGTGCTTCTCGTGTCTCTCTGCCACCTACGTCAAGTGCATTCTTCATCATTTCAT
>JBAZPJ010000108.1:0-3656 GCA_041648255.1 Candidatus Nanoarchaeia archaeon | reverse complement strand
TAGGGGAGCAAAAAGGAGAGGTAAAAACATCAATTTCAAGATGGTTTGGGGGAAAGGTTATTTCTATTGGTGCTTGTCCATCTAAGCTTGATCTTATAAAAAATGCTGAAGGGGTGCAGACAGAAGAAGAGTTTACATTAGTTGCGGTTCCTCCGAAAGAGTGGAAAGATGAGGAAAGGATTGTGTGGTATTGGGTGAAGGAAAGTGGAGAGAATGAACGATTGGTGGATGTTGGGGCTGGAAGAGAATTAAAAACAAATTTTAGTTTCTTAGAAGGTTTAACTGGGAAGGAAAAAGAAATTATAATAAGTGTGCGTTTATTAGATGAAGAAGGGGATATGTTAGATGGTGATGAGAAGAGGATTAGGATTACTATTCTTGGTCCTGAAGAGTTAGGTCAGGTAAAAATTGTTCAGCATCCTGATAAGATTAATGTGGTTCAAGTAAATGGAAGATGGGTGAGTAATGCAAAAGAGGTATTTGGATTAAAAGCTGCGCCGTTTGAACAAAGAGAGATAAAGTGGTATTGTGCAGAACAGAAGCCTGAAGGAGTTGGAGAGTTTAAACTAATTGACGATACCGGATTTATTCTCAGAACTGATTTCACGTTTATGGATTGGAAAGTGATACCTCTTGTAAAAGCGGTGATAATAGAAGCGAGGGTAGTAAAGGGTGGAAATATTCTTTCAGATAGAATTGAAATTCCATTACTGGTGAGAGTAGATGAAGAGAAGAGTGATAGTGAATTAAGGATTGTTAGTTATCCTCAAGAAATTGTAATGAACCTGAAAGGTACTCAATTTGTTTCAGATACACCTATTCGTCTAATAGCAGAAGGAGATGTAGATGAGGCAAAGGTTGGATGGATATTGTATATGGGTCTTCAGGGTAGGGACTATGATTCTGAAAAAGAAATTGAATTAGCAATAGGGAAAAAGGAGGTTGGAGGAGTATTAAAGGTAGAGCAGACGAATAAAGTGAGTTGGGGAACGTGGACATTGTTAGTGACAGTAGATGGAAAAATTAGAGAAGCTAAAGAGATACTGGTAAGAACCGTTGATAATAGGGGGGGAAAGAATGGAAGTGAGCGTAAATCTCCCCCTTCAAGAACACCTAGCGGAACAGCATTGAAAAGTAAATCCTCTTCTAGCAACGGGGGATCAAGCGGAGAACATGAAGAGATAAACGATGAAGATATAGCGCATGTTGCTAGAATAAGGTTAATGATTAAAGAGTGTCCGAAAAGAATTTCTCTAATGCGTCTGGGAGGAAAGGTAAATTGTAGAGAAGAATATGTATTAGAAGCAGAGGGGGATACGCGTGATGAGAAAAAATTGGAATGGTGGGTATATATTGGTAATCAGGGAAATTGGGTGAATGATCAGGGAATGTTAAGGAAGTTAGGGGTTGGAAGGAAATTGAGCACTTGGTTTGAGATAGATGATGAAGAAGGAATAAATAGGAGAAGATGGTTAGTGGTGCTGATTAATGAAAAAAAGAAATCAGTAGATGTTAAGGAGGTTTTAACAGAGTATCCAAGAGAAGAGTTAGGAAGAATAACTCCAAATCCAGAGTTCGCTAGGTTCATAAAGGGAAATTTGGTGAGGTCAATCAATGAATTAGAATCTTTAGAAAGAAAATTAATTGAGTCTAATACAAGAGAAATGGCCGTGGATTTTACTGAAGAATTCAAGGTGTTGAAGGCGGTGATAGAAAGAGTGCAGAATGCAGCTACAGGCTTGCAGGTCAGTGCAGAGCAGTTAGTGCATAGAAACGCGTCGGGAGCGAAGTATGCGTTAGAAGAACTTCAAGAGTATGAAACTAGTTTGAAGGACATGTCTAAGAAAGTAAAGCAGCTGTTAGCCGGATCTGGAAAAAGAGAGTGGATAAGTGAGATTAGAACGAGTCTGCATCAAGAGGTAGTATTGTTAGTTCATATGGGAAAGAGATTAATCGATGATTGTGAGAGGTTAATTGATCAGAACCAGCCGAGAGTTCAGAAATAATCTCCTAATCCTTTTTGTGGTTTTTCTTCAGTTTTGATTTTATCTAAAATGCTTAAGACGCGTTCTTCATTAAACTCGTGTTTTTGTACTAATAATTTTAAGACTGCTTCCTTATCAACGGGTTTCCAGGTTAATTTATAATTATCTGTTACTGGAATGTTCTTAAATAAATCGTAGATTTCTTTCCAGTCAAAGTCAGTTGGATAATCGGAAAAGATTTTGTCAAAATCTTGTTCTTTTTTTAAGAGTTGTAATGCTTTTTTTGGCCCTATTCCTTTTATTCCCGTAATATTAAAATCTGTTCCAACTAAGATCCCTAAGATAATAAGTTGATCTTGATTTAATGCTATTCCAGCTAATAACTTTTTTAATTCAATTAATTCTAAGAACGTAACCACATGTTTTCCGCTAGGTAACTTTCTTTTTTGAGAGAGAGTCATATTCCTAATTAACCTCGGAGCTCCAAATAATAATGCATCTGCATCTTGGGAAGCGACTGCCCAGGCGTCTCCTCTTTTGCACATGTGGGCTGCTTGTGCTTCTGCTTCGCTTGGTGCTTCAATGACGGGTAATCCCAATGCAGTGATAAGTTCTTTACTTTCTTCTGCCATTTCTGAAGTTAGTCGTGAGAATTGTTTTGCGTATTTAGACATGTCATCAACATTTTCTTCTTCTACTGCTTGATCGTATTTTAAAGAAGCTTCCTGTTTTAGTGTATTTCGTCGTTGTTGTTCTTTTAATTTTAATGCAGGGGGTACTCCATCAAACACATAACATAACTTAATCCCTTTTATCATTAAATTTGCAGTACGGGATAATAATCCTTGTAGGTGGGAAGTGATTCTTCCTTGTGAGTCCATTAATTGGGTACCGTCTGGTTGTCGAATGGAAGAAAGAAACTGATAAAGTGCGTTATATGCATCAATAGCGATGATTTTTCCTTGTAAGTCTTCAAAGGTTATTTCTTCTTTTGGATATAATGCTGCAATATTTACTCCCATAGTCTGCTCAGAATGGTTTTTTCCATGTTATTTTTATTTGATGTTGTTTTACTTTTTCAAATCGAAGAGGAAGACCAAGAGTAAATTCTCGAGTAAGCATAATATGGAAATTATTTCGATACTCTTCGGAAATATCTTCATCGTCTGTAATGGTTTGGATATCACTTTCTTTTCCAAGCGGATTTCCTTTTTCATCTTGAACAAGAAAATTAAGAGTGTGGTTGTAGTCATCTGAAACCTTGGTTGAGGATATTAAATCAGAGAAGGTGAGGAAGATATATGTTCCTGGAACAGCCAAATTAAATCTTTTTTTCCGGTGAAGAGTATAAAGAAGAAGTAAGCAGTGTTGAAGAAAGGTGGGTTTCATGAAGGATAGTGGTCTAAAAAAGTTTATATAATCTTTTTGGTTTCTGTTTTGATGGAAATTCATCCTGATTGGAAGAAAGCAGGCAGGATTGCTGGTGAGGCAAGGCTGTTTGGTATTGGTTTAATTAAAGAGGGTGTGACATTTTTAGAGGTTGCGGATAAGATTGAGGAGTTTATTGCAAAGAAGGATGCTAAGCCTGGTTTTCCTGTGCAGATTTCGATTAATGGATTAGCAGCACATTACACCCCGTTTCCAGAAGATACATCTATATTCAAAAAAGGT
>JBAZPJ010000107.1:0-3765 GCA_041648255.1 Candidatus Nanoarchaeia archaeon | reverse complement strand
CCCTGCCATTCGCCAACATATCCATTTGTAATCTTTAATTTAGCACCAACCTTTACCTTTGTAATCTCATCATTCCACAAGGTTAATACAATCGTACCAGAAGCATCCTTAACTTTAGCATTAGCTACTTTGCCTGCCTTTCCGAATTTATTAAACTCACGAGCAGGAGAAACCTCAACCACTTCAACTTCAAGATCAACCTTACCTTGTTTTGCTTGTAAATCCTTAATTTCCATACCGTTCTGATCAACAACTCCTTAATAAAGATTTATTTTTTCAACCCCTATATTTATATAGCTCTTTTCCAAATTCTCTCTTATGAATAAAACACTTCTCTTTTTTATTTTTATCAGTTTCACTTTTATTTCCCTTTCTTTATTTACTGAAGCTCCCTTTACTGGACAGGCAATTCAATCCCGCTATGAACCCTTACCCTTCACTTCTTCTTGCAGAACTTATGATTACGTTCTTCACACCGGTGACACTATTACCGTTGGGGGACATACGATTCGATTCCTAGGTTCAACCGCTACTAAAGCAGAAATAGATATTGACGGTTCTATTCAAGTAATTAGCGCATTTAGTTCAAAAAGTCAAGGATCTGTCACAATCTATATTCCCGTTTTAATTCATGTCCCTTCAAATTCAGCGCTCAGCTCCGTTTCAATCACAATTACGATCTGTGAACCCTCACCTACATTCTTCTCACACATTAAACCCTTCTTACGAAAAATCTCAACAACATTTAGAACTACTCCCGTTTCGAATCCAACAGAAACATGTGTCGACATTGACTTAAGCAGCTCAACGTTACTCTCTCCTCCACTTACTGGACAGGACTTTTGTCTTAGAAATGGGTACACTAGATGTGACAGGATTACTTTAGAAGGAGGAACTATCGCTCCTTGCACAAATACAATTCAATGTAATCAAGCGTCTACACCTAAATGCTGGACTCTCAGAACGCCCGCCTATCGCGGATATGATAGTATCAAATGTTGCAGAGTGAACACTCCTCCGCCCACTTCTATTCCGATCATAACTAGAAATTAATTTATTTTTTTAAATATTCAATTTCTTCAATAGACAACTCTAATTCCTCACTAGCACCAATTAAACTTGGTTTCATTAAACTAAATCCTTTGAATGTCTTTTTCTTTGATCTATGAATAATCATCGCTAACTTTTCACTAATCGCCTTTGGTTTTTGTAACCGCATATTCGCCTGCCAAATCCTTAATGGTTTCATTGACCTTTTATAGGAAATAAAACCGGGATAGACTTGAGACTTTGCACAGGATACCCCTGCAGTCATTAACGAACTTTGATACACTAAGAATCTCCAATATTGCTGCTTTCTAATTCTTCCCTTAAAGACATCTGCTTTTGCCAACGACGTGTATGCTTTCTCTAGGTCGATTGGATTCTTATATTCATGACATATATTCTCTTCTAAAAATAAAAAACATTCATCCAAATCTAAATCCACATTATCTAACACCCTTGAAGAAATACTCGCATCATCGACTTTGAAAATAATCTTTAATGCATTGTAAATATTTTCTTCATGATCTCTTGTTTCTAATCCCATTACATCCAGCTTTCCAGAAGCGCTGTATACTTGTAAATCATTGATGGCCGCCCGAATATCTCCATTTGCCTTTGCAGCAACTTGAAATAATCCGTTTTGATCATATTGTATTTTTTCTTGAATACAAATATTTTCTAACACTTTCGCTAACGCTTTAATCGACACTCTTTCACATTCTAAGACAAGACATTTCTTTCTTAAATCGTTAAATCTTCCATCAAAACTATCATTAGCAATCAACACCATCGCAACTTTTGTCTCTTCAACAGCTTTTACTAACGCTCCAATACCGCCCCTGTCTTCCTGACCAGAAACGCCATCTAACTCATCAATCAAAATAATTTTCTGCCTTCCAAATAAACTCATCTGCTGCGAAGACGGACCAATAATACTTTCAATAGAACCTTTATCTCTAAAATCAGACGCATTTACTTCTAAGACTTCTAAATCTAACTCTTCAGCTAACGCATAGATTAAACTTGTTTTTCCACACCCTGAAGGACCAAATAAGAGCACAGGTTTCTTTTTTTTAACAGCCTCAACTAAATTAGTTCCCACTACTTGAGGAATCTCACCAACAGTTTTTGGTTTATATTTATCTGTCCACAACATCATTGTTTGAGTAAGCAAAATGAAGCAAGTAAACTTTCAAGCTGAATAATCTCATCTGCACCTTCAACAAGTCTAAATTCTACTTCACCACATTTTTCAATTAATTTTAACTTAGACTCATCTTTAATATTTAAACTCCAGACTTCTTTTTGAATATGTTTAATTACATCCACACCAGATAATCCATTATTTAACATCGCGTCAATTAATTTCAATCTTGCAGTATTAAAATCTCCAGACATCGCAATCTCTAACGCTTCTTTTAATCCTTTCGGCTCTGCACTAGAGACAATTTCTTTAATTAAATTGGGAGTCACATCTTTAGACAGCACTGCACAACTCTGCAGAATATTTTCTAACTGTCTTACATCCCCATCAGCCTCATTAATCAATAGATCAGCAGTTTCCTCACTAATTGTTAACCCTTCATTTATTGCAATCTCTTTTACTAACTCTTTCAAATTCTCTTTATTCAATGGCTTGAACTTGAAAATAGCACATCTAGATTTAATAGGATCAATAATCTTACTAGAAAAATTACAGCTTAAAATAAACCTGCATGAAGAAGCATATGTTTCCATTGTTCTTCTCAACGCCTGCTGAGCTTCCCTTGTTAACGCATCACACTCATCCAAAAAAATTACTTTCGTCGCTCCCTCAGTCAATGCCTTTGTTCTCGCAAAATCCTTTACCTTCATTCTAACAACATCAATGCCCCTTTCATCAGAACTATTTAACTCTAAAAAATTATGAGCCTTATCCTCTCCAAACAATTCGTGAGCCACAATCCCTGCTAATGTCGTTTTTCCAATCCCTGGTTTTCCCATAAAAAGCATATGCGGAATATTTCCCGACTCAACAAACGCCTTCACTCTCTTAACAATCTCTTCCTGACCCTTTACTTCCTGAAACGTTTTTGGCCGATACTTCTCAATCCACAAATTAGATATCATCTAGCTAAGAAGAAAATAGGTTTAATAAAGATTTAGATGAATAATCAGTTAGATTGAGACTTTTTAAAATTAATTAAAAAAAAGAAAGAAGAATGGGCTTACGCAGCCTCATCCATCTGATCTTCTCCCTCTTCCATATTTTCATCCTGGCTTTCTTCATCAGAAGAACCAGATGCTACTTCACCAGTAGATGCGCCAACAACTTCTCCAAAAGCAACTTTCTTAAGGACTTTTGTTACGCGGATCTTCACTTCTTCATCTTTTTTAGTGTTCGGAACAAAGATCACAAAACCTTTTACCTTTGCGATGCCGTCTCCTTTTTCTCCGACAGCCTCAATTTTTACATTAATTTCTTCTCCTTGCCTTACAGGCGCGGTAGACCTTCTATCTTCTCTTCCATACATATTTTTTCTCTCCTTTCAGTCACTCTATGGTAACCTAATTAAGAAAATGTGAATAACCCAACTTTATAAAGATTTGGATGGAGCGTTCTTAGCTTTTATCTTTCAATTTCAACCTCTTTTAAATAAAAATACTCCCTTTTTTGACACGTGAAGAAAATCTCCCTCTCTCTGAAGCGAAATACTAATTAACTTGTTTTCCTTTACT
>JBAZPJ010000106.1:0-3851 GCA_041648255.1 Candidatus Nanoarchaeia archaeon | reverse complement strand
AAGCCCAATGAGTATCAAGCGGACGCCAGGACTCGAACCTGGGAACAACTGCTCTCAGCATTATCATCTGCCAATCGGCATCAATAGAGCAATCTGCAGGCAATGCCCATAGCCGCTAGGGTACGTCCGCACAAGCCAAAGCAAAGGAAGACGATTTAAATAGATTTCTTTTCACGTGGCAAAACAATTATAAACCTTAATTAAACAAAAAGACCTATGAAAAAAGAGCTTCTCTTTCTTATTCTTCTCCTTCTCCCTTTTGTAACAGCAGAAGAATGCACGAACAAATTTGAACTTTCCAGCCTGAACCTTGAATCAGACAATAGCACCATCCTCGTCCTTAAAGCAGGAATCAGTGAAGAACAAGCACGCACTATCTTTTATGCACACGCAGGATGGGACGAAAGTAATAGCGATCTTACTACCCTCGCAGAACAATCAGCAAAAACATTTGAATTAAACGAAGGAGAACAAATCACCTTAACCCCAGAAAACTTCCCCATCCTCACGTACGCAACAACAACCAAACTCGTCTTTGACACCAGCATCGTAGGAAAGAAACTCATCCTCACTCCAACAATCTATCCCAAAACTGGAGGAAAAAGAACACTCGCCCCAAAAGAAGGAACAACAGGAAAAATAAAAACAGACGACTTCGACATCTTTGAAGACATAGAACTAGAACTCACCTTTGAAGACTTCCCAGAAAAAGAAGAAACAGAAAGCACCGGAATCCGCGCAGAATGGCAATTACCAATCATTGAATCAACAGTACGAAGACAAGCAGAACTCAAAGAAGGAGAAGCAAACATCGACTATCGAGAAGATGCAACCTTCACTATTAACGGCAACATCAAACTCCCCGGCTCCTTTCGTGTCTATTCAAAAAGCGAAGACGAACTCGTCACTTCAAAACGCATTGAAACGATAGAAACAAACTGCACAACCACAACAAACTGCTCCGGAAAACTTGACTTATCCCAACTCCCCCAAGCACATTATTACATCCGCTACGAATGGACAACCCAAGGACAAGAACATTTTACAAACGCTTATTATTTTAAAATCGGAAACTTCCAAGACTTAACTGGAAGAATCAGCACTTCAGGATCAGGCAAGATTAAAGTAAAGATCCGATCAACAACAGGAGAAACAGCTCCAACTTTTCCCAGAATAGAAAAAACAAACAGATTTATCGCAGAAGCAGCCAGCCTTGGAAGAAAAATCATCTTCATCGGAGAACACCCAACAGTCAAAACAATCAAACAACTCTGTGGCATCTGTCCAGACACTTCAGGAGGAGCAAGCTACAGCAGTTTACAACTTGAAGAACTTATTAAAAAACCAAGCATCACCAACACCCTCTGCCCCTTAAGCGAAGGAGGAAATACACTTACTTTTCTTACAGAAACCTTACCAAAAAAACAAGAAGTGAAGGAAGAAGAGATAGAAGAAAAAGAAATTGAAAAAATCTTAACCTGCAAAAATAAAACATGTCAATCTATCTCAGAAGAAGCAAATACGGATTCTCCACCACGACAAGCATGCAAGGACAAAAAAGAACAAGAAGACTGCTGCACCCCTGCTTATTCAGGAGCATGCCAATTTGTTAAAAATAATGGAGAAGAACAACTCACTGTTAAACGAACATGGAAGGGATTTGGATGTGGCTGGAAAATTACTCAATCAATCCATTGCTTTCCCTATAACAATGAAACTTGTACCTACAACACAAACTTAGAAGAACAAACTAAAACAATAAAAGAAGGAACTTTCAAAGGCATTAAACACTTTATCACCTGCAATCCAGAAAAAGTTAAGGCCTTAACACACAACGAAACCCAACAACAATAGAAGGAACAGTTTCCCTACTTCTCGTTTCTATTTCACAATACCTCAAAGGCAACCCCCACGCTCCCCCCTTCACCACTTCTTTTTCTTTCACCCACTCAGCAACATTCCCCCCAAGATCAAACACGCCTGAAGAACTGACGTCAAGAGGATAGGAACGAACCGGAGCAAGAGCATTTTCATTTATACGATGACCAAAATTCGTTTTGACAGGAGGATTTGTCGGCTCTTCCTCACCCCACGGAAACTTCGCACTTCCCGCAGCAGCCATCCACTCCTCTTCGAGCGGCAACTCTCCCCAGAAACGTTTACAATACTTTCCCGCATCTTCCTGAGAAACACAACGCATTGGATACTTCGAAACAAATATCTTTTCATCACTCAGATCCAATTTAAAATTAAAAAAACTTTTCCCTTTCTTACACTTTGTTTCGTAATACTCTTTTCTATTCATCCTCAGATATACTGCAAACTCGCCAATCGTTACTTCATTTTTTGCTATATAAAAAGAATCTTTCTCTGTCTTAATTAATGCCATCACCTCACCCAAC
Source organism: Candidatus Nanoarchaeia archaeon (assembly GCA_041648255.1). Taxonomy (GTDB): domain Archaea; phylum Nanobdellota; class Nanobdellia; order SCGC-AAA011-G17; family GW2011-AR18; genus JAHFKM01. The sequence continues at coordinate 1,449 of JBAZPJ010000106.1, read as the reverse complement.
AATTCCTTTTCTCTCTCTCTTACCACCTGAGCATCATACGCTCCTTTAGACATTGAAATAGAACAAGAACACTCATACCCCTGTACTTCCTTAAACAATCCTAAAAAATACTCTTCTTTCGGAATACACTGCACATCATCAGTCTTTACCCCAATTTGATTTACATCCGTTACCACCGCTATTCCCTCATTTAATTCAGTCCCCCTCACTGAACTTACTTGAAAGGAACGGCTCGTCACCGCATTCTTAATATCAACAGCTAGTCTCGTTCTTGCATTAATACACGCATCTTCACTCGCTTCTTTAAGAGAAGGCAGCAATGAACTTCTTTCAGTTCTAATTTCCATTCCCTCAAATTCAACTGATTTAACATCAGGAAGAGGCTTGAATGAACCAGCACAGCTAAGCAAACCAGCAAGAATAAACTCTAATCCCTTTTTCATTTTAAGTTAATTAATAACACTCTTAAAAAAGATAGCTATAAAAAAACCGAACATCTTTCGAACAATCCGTGAAATTTCCGGAAAAATTCAAGCAAGACACTTAAAGAATTCAAGACAAATACGTCTCGGTGAATATTATTGTACCTCTTTATCACAAAACACGCAAGACAGAAAATGGATATCGTTGGAATTAACGAAGAAGATGTAGCAAAAGCAATCCGAAGAGGATCAAAGACAAAACAAACAGAAGGCTTTTTAACATGTTACACCTACTATTGCGTAGCTTATATCCAGATTGGATTCGACGATTACAAAATAAAAACAGTATACCTTACAACATGAAACGAACAATATGCGAAGAATGCGGGGGAAAAATAGAATGGAAACAAACAGAATACATTCTCTATAATCATTCGTTTGGTCTTTTTCCTACTATGGTCTGCACAAAATGCGGCGAAGAAGTATTTGATCAGGAAACTTCTTTAGAAATAGAACAAGCGGTAAAAAAAGCTGGACTTTGGGGATTAGAACGAAAACAAAAACTTACTGCCTGAGTTCTTTCGAATAATCCGTGAAATTTCCGGAAAAATCTAGGAAAGCTTTTTGAATCGCAAAAGAAACTACTTATTTATGAACCTCGCAAAAAAACTTTTAGGCATTACCCTTGCCGCGCTCCTTTCCAATGGGGGAAGCGGTACTGGCGTATATAGATATACCACACAAAAATATCAAGAACAACTAAATCGACAAGAACAACAATCACAACTAGTCACCTCTAACTATCAACTCGCAATTAAAGAACTCAACAAACGCGCAGAAACAAAAGATAATCTCCTCGTTCAATTAATCAGCCAGCATACAAAAGAACAAGAAGCTTCTACTCAAGCCTGCTTAGATTCTTTAACAAGCTTAGAAGTTTACTGCAGCCAGGACACGACAAGCCTACTCGATCGAGCATGCATCACTGTCCACACTTACAACCAAGAAATGTTCATCTATGAATACT
>JBAZPJ010000105.1:0-4016 GCA_041648255.1 Candidatus Nanoarchaeia archaeon | reverse complement strand
AATATTCTGGTAGGGGGAAAAAAGCGAAGGGTTATTTGGCTGTTCAGGAAGTTAAGGAAATTGAGATTAAAGGACCGCAGGCAGATTTAACCGACGCTGTGAAGTCTTTTCTAAAGTCAAGAGGGAAAACGGCTTACAAAAAGAAGAATTATTTATGGGCTAAGGAAAAAGTTTCTATTAAGGATATATTCTCTCAGGCGAATAAGGTTGGAAAAGAAATGGGTGCTCGAGGAAACTTAAAGTTTCCTACAAGTATCTTCCCCAATTAACGAAACCTTGTTTCGCATTTATTGCAAATTTAATTCTCTTAACGCTTTCGCCCTAAGGGCACCTAAAACTAAGAATTTAATTTGCGGGGCTTAGAGAATGAGTTCTTAAAAAATAAACGATGTGTTGGGAAATTAATTATTTAATCTTTCCAGGCAACTTCAAAGAGATATGCCAGAGAGGTTGTGAAGAAAGGGGAATTAATCCAAACACCATAGTCAAAATCTTCGTGGACATTTGTTGGTTTGATTGTAAATATCAATTCTCTTTTGTCTGCAATTACAAATCTTGCGTTGATAGGTCTTGATTTTATCTCAACTCCGAGTTTCCTTGATAACTTTTTTGCTTCATCTTCACTGTCTGCAATCATTATTTTAACGTCTACTTTTCTCTTTTTTATTCTATCAAAAGCGTCTTTAAACATTTTTAATTTTGACAATAGCTCATAGGCTGAAGAAGTTAGGTATACTGATTTTTCTGCGCTTTCAATTAATGCCCTTATCTGAAGGTAAAGATTACTTCGTCCTTTGATTGATGTTGAAAGTTCGTTGTTTTTTATTGGTTCAATCCCAGATTTGTGAAGGTCTTCTAATTCTTTATACTCTATTGTGTCTTTTAAATTTGACAGAGTCATAACTTTTTCTTCAGAGTCTCTTACAGTGTTGTTTTTTAATTTCTCGATGACCGTTCCAGGTTTTACGGCTATATATTTTACTGGCTTTCCTAGTTTCTGGATAACAAATCCTCGTTTTTCTAATGATTCTAATACGTCGTAAGTTCTTGAACGAGGAACGCCTGAGATTTCTGCGATTTCACCTGCTGAGGAGACGCCTTTTGAAAGCAATGCTAGCCAGACTTTCGTCTCGTATATATTTAGGTCAAAGTAACCTTTCAATTTCTTTATTAGTTCTGGTTTTGCTAAGCTCATGATTTTAAAGAGGCAATTTGGATAATCCATTAGCCATTTTCACTACTAGCAGATGAAAACTATTTATAAAGCTTTCTATTGTTGTCTTTTATGAGGAGTTACAATTCGGAAAGTTTAAATATGATTTATGGCTTCTTGGGTTATGAGTTTTTTGAAGTATACTCTTGCATTTGGAACCGGTTTTATAGTTTGCGCTATGTTGGTCTTTTTAGTAAATTATTCTAACTTAGGGGTGCCGTTTGGAACAGGTTTTAGCGTTTTTGAAGGAAAAGCTCCAATAGACAGGGTCAGCGAGGAGGATATAATTGTTTTTGGGGACTCTATTTTGATAAGAGTTCCAAATGCAACTCTTTCGAGTTACGCTCCGACAGATAGTATGCTTCCTTTGTTAGATAATGGGGCAAATGGAATAAGGGTTGTCCCAAAAAATGAAAGGGAAATTCAAGTGGGAGATATTGTGACATTTAGATTGGCTAGGGGCTTGGTGATTCATCGGGTTGTTGAGAGAGGGATTGATAAAGAAGGGGTATACTTTGTTACTAGAGGAGATAACAATAGATTTAACGACGAAAAGATTAGATTCACCGATATAGAATACGTTACAATAGGAGTGATTTGGTAATGAAATGTCCTGGAGAGAAGAGGGCTAATGCCCTGGTAGTCTTGGTGGATTCTGATTGGAGGGATATAGTTAGAAATACTCCCTCTGTTGAAGGAGAAAGAGTTTTCTATTCTGCTTTAGGAGATGTTAAAGATATGGACGACTTCCAGAGAGAATTTAGGGAGCACGTTCCCTTATGTGATGTTTGCGGAGTGGCTTATTCTCAGTATGTTATCTTAGAACTGGAGGAGTAACTTTGCGAGTAATAATCCAAGTAAGATTCCTACGGAGATATAAGGCATTGCAGGATAGGCTTTTCCTTTTTTTGTTATAATCATCAGAAAGATTAGTCCTGCGAGTGAACCAAACGTGATAAATAATGCTGGAGCGAGACCAAAGGCTTTCATAAAAACTCCTGCGACGATTATCGGGAAGATAATATCTCCTCCACCGAGTATCGCAAGATTTACCTTGAATTTTTTCTTCTTAAACTTGTTAGGAATCTTTTTGCCTTTGTATTTTTGCTTTATATTCTGGATTTGCTTTTTTACTCTATCAGACAGCGAGGGCAAAAGGAATCCCCCGAAGACTTTTATTTCTTCCATCTGAAATTTAGCCATCTTTTGCATTAACCCTACTTTCCAGACTGCCCACATATCATAAATTGAGATTAGGGCAAGTAGAGCTATTGAAGAAATAGGGGTTAATATTGGAACGAAAACTGCCGCGATTCCTGGATAGATTAAAAGCTCGGTGAGGTTGTGGGTTAAGAAGTGGGGTCTGAATATCTTTAGAGTAGATAGTGGAATTGCGATTACTAACGAGATTAGAGAGATGTTTGCTAGCGTTGTGTAACTTAGAAGTGCGTTTATGGAAATTCCTAAGGCGAGAGTTACGACGAAGAAGAACCAGAGACGAATAATTATTACCCACTTATATTTCATTAGAACAAAAATTAGAGCGAATGCAAGGATGAATGCGAAGATGATTGAGATAAAGCTATCGCTTTCTTGGGTTTCCAATCCGAATGGCAAGCTTGGACTCATTCTGATTTCTTCAGTTTCTCCCGTCGCTGGGTTAATAATCGTCTGAGTTATCGGAGCATAAGTGTAAACGACGAAGAGTCCTATGAATTGAGTTATTAAGAACATACTCAACAGAATTAATGTTATGGAAAGTTTGTGTTTCACCTTTTTATCCTCAATGAATCTTTTAAGGAAAAGGTGTTTTTAAGTTTATCTCAATCTAATCGTCTCTAGATTCTTTGGGACGACGGTTTCTATTCTTAGAGATTTGTAAATACTTGAAGCGAAGTCTAGAGATTTTGACTGTTCTCCGTGGTTGATAATTACTTTTCTTGGTTTGGGATTAACATTGTTCATAAAAGCCATAAGTTCGTTTCTTGAAGAGTGACCTGAAAACCCGTCGATAGAAAGGAATTTTAATTTTATTGGGACGACTTCTTCTTTTCCATTTACGTTGAATGTGGCTTCTTTTAAACCTTCTTTTAGCTGTCTTCCAAGTCCTCCTGGAGGCTGATAGCAGGAGAGGCATAGTCCGTTGTGGGGGTTGTCTGCGAATTCTCTTAGATACTCTACTGATGCCCCTCCAACTAACATACCAGATGTTGCAATTATAATGCACGAGCTACCTTCAATGACCTCTTTTCTTTCTTGCGCAGAGCCGACCTGTTTGAATATTTCTGATGTGAATGGATTGGTGTCAGCGAATATGCTTGAACGAAGGGCGTTTGATAAAAAGTCAGGATAAGCTGTATGGACTGCGTTGATGTCCCAGACCATTCCGTCGATATAGACTGGAACTTTTGGGACTTTTCCGTTTTTAATTGCGTCTTCGAGCAATAGCATTTTTTCTTGGGCGTGACCTGTCCCAAGTTCTGGAAGCAAGACTTTTCCTCCTGCTTGAATTACAGAGTTTATGAAATCAATTAGCTGTTGTTCAGAGTCTCTTCTCGGAGGGTAGTTATCGTCTTTTCCACCGTAGGTAGATTCTATTTGGAGAGTTTCAAGACGAGGGAAATAGGATGCTGCCGGTTCAAGTGATCTTGATTTTCCGAATTTAATGTCTCCTGAGTAAAGATAATTGTGGAGTCCGTTTCCGATGTTGAAATGAATCATTGCTGAGCCGAGTGTGTGTCCTGCATTGTAGAGTGTGATTCTGACATCTGGAGTGATGTCCGTGACTTCGTTATAGTTTAGT
>JBAZPJ010000104.1:0-4081 GCA_041648255.1 Candidatus Nanoarchaeia archaeon | reverse complement strand
AGAGTAAATCTTGTTCTGATTTGTATAAGTTTGTAAACGTAATTTGGTCTGGTGTGAAGTCCGCGAGCATTCCTAAGATGATTTCTCCGACTGAGGAAGCGTCTAAGTCAAATCCTTCTTCTCGGACAATTTTTAAAATTTCTAGGTTAGAATTAACTTTCGCTGCGTATTGGGGTCGTAAGTTTGGATAGGGAAATGCTGCTTTGAAACGCCGAAGACGGCTCCTAATTTCTTTTTCTACAAGGATGAAAAGGGGTGTTCCGTACTTTTTTGCTAAATGTTCTACTGAGACGCCGTTGATGTGAAGAATTCCTTCTTTATTTTGGCTCAGGAATGTCCATCTGTCTCGTAGATATTTAGGAGAAATCTTTGCAATCTTCTTTAACATTTCCGCTTTCTTTAATACCTCTAGTAGATAAGTGTGTTTCTTGATGGAGGTTGCTTTTAAAGTTTTTGTTTTTTTGAAGAATTTTTTTGTGTTAAATAAAAAAAGTTACGGGATTTGGAAGGGAAAATCCAAAACTCAGGATGCTTAAACCTAGAGTAAAAAGTACGAGTGCAATAAATAGGATAAAAATGATGGAAAGTTTTATTATAGCATAAGTCATTTTTTTAAATAACGAATTTTTGTAGGCGGAAGTTTCTCTGGGGGGTTTCCAACTAAAGGCAAGTGAGATTAAGGAATAAATAATAAAGAAATCAATGAGTAGTGCTGTGATAGAAAAATTTTCATGCTGACATTGATCAACAAGTAAGGCGCATTGTTGGGTGTAGAATATGAATGGAAGTCCATGAGCGACCTGCCGTACTCCACCTGTATGTTCTGCTAAGCCGAGTGCTAAGAATTCGATTAAGAAAGTGAAGAACAGTAGGCCGACTATCTTCAAAGGAGTAATTCTAAGAAGTTCTTTTAAAGTTTGCATAAGTAAACTGGGCTAGAAGGATTTAAATTAGTTATTATTTGAGTGCTTTGAAGTATTCTTCTACTCTGTTGACGATAGATTCTAAGTAAAACTTTTTTATTTTTTCTTGGAAGAGGACTTCTAAGGATTCATTTTCATTAATGCGGTACAAGTTATTTGTTTTTTCTACTAAAAATAATTCTCTCATTCTGCGTAGTTGTCTTCTGATGTTTGAGATAGCGATGCCGTGGATTGCAAGTTTTTTCTTTTTTCGATATTCAATGACAAGTTCTTGGATGTGGTCTGAGTCAAGGGGTTGTTTATTTTCAAGTAATACCTGAAAGATGTCTACAATGACGTCTCGAGAATCTCCAGGTTGAAGTAATCCGACGGATAAACAAACTTTTTTAATTAAGTCTCGTTTTGATTCAAGATTAGGTTTTTCGTATTTACGCAAGGTAATTTCTGCTAAGGGAGTATCTCTTGCTACTCTTTTTTCTTGCATAGCTTAAATTCGTTGTTCGTTGTTTAAAAGTTTTTGCTTTTGTAGTTAGAAGATATGCTTATAATGAATCCTATAATCTCAAGTTGGATCTTAAAATGGCTATTTCAATACCCGGAATATTTAGAACATTGTATGAATTGGAAGGATTTAAGCCGGAAAATATTTCTTGGAAGGAAACGATGTCAGAGGAGGATACAGAGTTGGATGCTTTTCTAGATAATAAGTGGGAAGAACAATTAAAGAAAAAGAAAGCAGCGTTGGAAAAAAATGGAAATCCAGTTTTGATTCAGCCAGATGAGCAGGGTATTCCTGCTTTATACGAAGTTGGGAAAAAGATTATGTACGATGATCCAGTGTTAGTTGTTGGAGAGATTGCGGTTGATGAAAAGGGGGTTCTTATTCAGGCTCATCAAGAACGTTTCAGTACAGTGGGCTTATGGGATGATGAAGAATATCTTACGTATCTTGAAAAACAGGGAAAGGTAAAGGGTGAGCTTATTGGAACAAATGCTTTGCTTGTTACATCCGATGATTATCTTGTATTGATTCAGAGGAGCGAGAAAACAACAACTCATCCTGGTCTGATTTGTGTTCCGGGGGGAAGACCTTCTAGTTGCGGGGAGTCTCCATTAGTTCATCAATTGCACGAAAATGCAGAAGAGATTGGATTAAAAGATACAGATTATAATTCCATGGGCGTGAGGGCGATAGTAAGAAACGATCAAGTGGAGTATACACTGCTCTTGTTTGGAATGGTTCTTAATTTGACGCGGGCTGAAGTTGAAAAGCAGTACGCTTCTTTACAAGATCAACCGATTGATGTGAGTAGTCTAGAATATTTTTCTCCGCAGAGGGATTTGTTATTACAGAGATTACTTAGAGATTTTTCTCGTCAGGGAGAAAGGGGATGTCTTACTACCGGTGCTTATGCGCAGCTTACGCTCTATGGGAAAGAAAGATATGGCGATGAATGGTTTAGGGAATTGGAACGTTCAATTGCAATGTTAAATAAAACTCAATAACAACAACTATTTTTATACCCACAATTACTGAAACGTGCTTTTTTGCTTCCTGCAATTAAGAGCGTTTTATTTCCGTAATCTGGACAAGATCCTTCTGCAGAATTAGTTTGCTGGTGCTGATTTATCCTTAGGAGTAATGATTTTCCCGGTGGTTAAATCTTTGTAGGTTCCGATGACTTCTGTTTTTCTAAAGACGAAGACGCCGTCTGACTCTATTGTTCCTACTTGGTCAAGAACAGATTTGATATTGTAGTCTTCAATTTCTTTGGAAATAATGACAGTTGGAACTTGAGTAATTTTATATTTCTTAATTAAATCTTGTGCGTTGCTTACTTCTAAATGTTTTTCTGAGGAGTTGTCTTTTGGTAAGTACACACCTAGACTTTGAGTTAAAATTAATTTATGGGTATTGACATCGTAGCATTCTTTGCAAGTTTTATCTTCAATGTAAGTAACGGTGACAAGTCCTTTTATTCTTCCGTTTGCAGTGTCTTTGTAAGGTGCGTTTGTTTCTTTTAAGATGAATGTTCCGTCTTCTGCTCGTTCTCCGATGCGTTCAAATGCTGCTTTAATTTCTGGATAGTCTTCTGCTTCTTTGCTTAAGAGTAATGCGGGTAATCGAGTTAAGTTATATTTTTCAATTAGTTCTTTATCTTCTTTGACATTGTTGAATGAAATAATGGCTGCTATTTGCTGTTTGAGTGAGTCTATAAAAGGATCAAGTGAGAAGCATTCTTTGCAGTTGTCTGGTTCTACTACTGTGACTGTGACCAAACCCGTTACTTTCTTTCTAGTAAGATCATAGTAGGGTGCTTTTGGAGGCAAGGCAACATAGGCATTATTTTTCTTTTCAAAAGGTAACGTAATATTTTCTATTTCTCCTGTGATAACTAAAGCAGGGAGTTTTTCAATAGTATATTGTTCAATTAAATTCTTTGCTTCGCTGCTGTCTTGTGTTAATTCTTTTTGTGAAGTAATATTATAATGTCCTTTACTTAGGGCAGTTTTAATTAGATTAATATCGCATTCTTTGCAGTTAGTTGGCGTAATTAAAATTGTTTGTAAGACTGGTAAGTGTGCTGCTGCCTGTGCTTCTTTTGTTTTTTCTGCTAATTCTTGATTAATACTAATAAGAAAGAAACTATTTACTAAGAATAAAATGAGTAATGCAAAAATTAAGATGTGAAAAAGAACAGGGAGGTGCTTCGAACCTGCTGAATGTTTTGGGTGATGATCCATGGAAAGCACCGTAAAAAAAATTAACAGCCTCCAACCATCTGGGGGAGATTATCTAAACTGGATGCGGAGGTGCTTTGTCCTAAAGAAGTACTGCTGCTGCTTACTCCTGCTTTGACGGGGCTGCTCATAATTTTTTCTTTAAGTCCGGATAATTGTACTGCTTGTACTGCGGAAATAATAACGAGAACTGTTAAGACAATGACAATAATCATATTTTTGTTCATGGGTTCCTCCTGTATAGGTAACTAATTGTTTTTTATTGTGCTATTTAAAGATTATGATGGTGGCAGTACCTCCGAATGACTTCTTTTTTAATCTCCATTTGGGATGGAACCAAGTGCTACAAAGCACTTGGTGGACGTTTGTTTGATTTTTTAGTCTTAAGGTATGTTTATTTTTCCCCAATTTTAACC
>JBAZPJ010000103.1:0-4436 GCA_041648255.1 Candidatus Nanoarchaeia archaeon | reverse complement strand
TTGACAATAAGCACTGGAAGGAAGGCAAGTAGTGCGGGATAAAGAGGCAATATCTTGAACAAGTTGGATGGGTTCATTTCTATAATCTCGATCCACAGAAGAGAGTGCTACGACTCTTCCTTCGTTAGTTAGTTGAAGAAGAGCAGGAAAAAGATCATAACCAAAATAGAGAACCTCATCAATTGCGACGATATCAACAAATTCGCCGTCCTTATCTGCTTCAGTTACTCGTTCAGTTATTTCTGAAGCTGTATTGCATTTTATTGCAGGAAAGTAGTCTTGTGTTCTTGAAGAGATTCTTGCTTGTCCTGCTTTTGTGTCAAGGTTATGACCAAATGCCATCGCTCTGGCGTCAGAAAAAGCATGAGCTTTTCTAAGAAAAGTTATAACTTCTTCTGTCTTTCCTACACCCATCTGTCCAAGGAAGAAAAGAATATGCCCTCTGCTTGATTCTAGATCAAAATTTCTTGGATCAATCATCCTCTTTTCATGATTCATAAAAAAATTGATTCAATACTTCTTTTTAAATCTTCTTTTACTATTCCGCGGTTAATGCTAAGAATGCTTCTTCTTTGGTTAGTTGTTTTGTTGTTCCGATTTTTAAATCTGCTAATTCTAATTTTCCAATTCTAATTCTAGTTAGAGTAATAACTTTGTTTCCTACGCCTTTGAGCATTTTTCGTATTTGTCTTTTCTTTCCCTCTTTAATTACAATAAACAATGAATGCTTATCTTTCTGTTTTACGAGTGCAGGTTTAGTCAAGTAGCGTATTGTTCCAAGTTTAATGGAAATTCCTTCTGCCAATGTATTTAGTTGATAGTTATCTAGCGCATTCAAAGTTGTTACGAAGTATTCTTTTTCTGTCTTATGGTCCGGCGATAAAATTCTATGTGCATAATCTCCATCATTAGTTAAGAGTAATAATCCTTCTGTATCCTTATCTAATCTCCCTACGGCAAAGACGGGAATGTTTTTAAAAAAAGAGAGAACGTTTGGATGTGTTCCTTTTTGACAGCTGTATCCACGGGGTTTATTTAAAATAAAGTAGAGTCGTTCGTTAGGGAGTTTGATTTTTTCTCCATTAACAGTAATCAAGCTTCCTTCTTTGACGAAATAGTGTTCTCCGAGGACCGTTTTTCCATCGACTTGTACTCTTCCTTCTTTGAGTAATAATCGTACTTGGCTTCTCGTCCATTGGCTAGTTTGCATTAAGAGCTGGATAATACGTTTGGTCATAAGAAGGAGGTTGTAAAAAGGCTATTAAAAGGTGCTGGAAGCCTTATACCTATAGAACATATGTTTTATATACTTATACCCTGTGATGTTACTTATATCTAAAAGAAGGTTAAAGAAACAATGAAAGCTAAGAGAGACATCGCTCCAATGGAGATCCTGCATGTAGATGATAGTAGAGCAGATCATATCCTCTTAAGAATAATGTTAGAAGAAAGCGGACTTCCACCCTATAACCTAACCCATGTTGAGTGTCCCCAAATAGCTTTAGAAACTAATCTGAACCAATACCATTTGGTCATAACTGATGGAAATATGCCTAGGATGCATGGAGCAGATTTTATTCACCGAGTAAGAAAGAAAGGATATGGTAATCCTATTATGATGTTAACAGGCAGTGATGATCCGACAGTAGAAACTCGAGCTTATGTAGCTGGTGCTGATCTTGTTCTTCCAAAAAGATATGCGACTGATGAAATTGGCAGTGATTCTATGTTTCATCCAAAAATGATTTTACCGTTCTTATTAAGAAGTTATTTTTAAGTTTCTAGAAAAGCATTATAAACCAGAGTCTAATGAGAGGACTATGCCAAGAATAGCTGTTGTTGATCGAAACAAGTGTAATCCTCTCGCCTGTGGAAACTATCTCTGTATTAGAGTGTGCCCAGTAAATAAGATGGGGGAAGAGTGTATTGTTGAAGGAGAGTATAAGAAAGCGAAGATTATTGACGAGTTATGTAATGGGTGTGGTATTTGTCCAAAGAAATGCCCCTTTGGTGCGATTCAAATTATTAATATTCCTGAAAAGTTAGCGACAAATCCAATGCATAGATACGGACAGAATATGTTTGAGTTATTTTCGTTGCCTATTGTAAAACCTAAGACGATTGTTGGTATTATTGGAAGAAATGGGATTGGAAAATCTACTGCGTTACAAATCTTAACTGGAAAGATTGAACCTAATTTAGGAAGGTACAAAGATCCACCCTTGATGCAAGAAATTATTTTGAATTACTCTACGCAGTGGTTGGGTGGTTATTTGAAAGGGTTGTTAATGAAAGAAATGAAAGTGAGTTATAAGCCGCAGAGAGTTGAATTTTTAGCAGAACTCTATAAAGGGCAAAAGGTAAAAGAGTTATTAGAAAAGGTGGATGAACGAAAAGTAATTCCAGAATTAATGAAAGAATTAGATTTAACAGATTTACAAGAGAGAACAATTGACGAGTTATCCGGTGGAGAGTTACAACGACTTGCAATTGCTGCTGCGTGTGCGAAGAAAGCAAGTGTCTATTATTTTGATGAGCCAACGTCTTTCTGTGATATTACGCATAGAATTAAGGTTGCGAAGTTAATTAGGAGTTTAGCAGAAAAAGAAGGTGTGTCTGTGATTGTAGTTGAACATGATCTTGCAACATTAGATTATATTTCTGATGAGATTCAAATTGTGTTTGGTGAACCAGGAGCGTATGGAATTTTTTCTCAATCTAAAGCAGTAAGAAGGGGAATTAATGAATATTTAGATGGATATTTACCTGACGATAATATGCGTTTTAGAGAATATCCTATTAAGTTTAGTGCTGCTCCTGAAGATAAGATTGTTTCTAAACAAATCTTAGTGGAGTATCCAGAATTAAAAAAAGAGTTTGAAAGTTTTAAATTAAACGTAGATGCAGGTCAAGTCCATCGTGGTGAAGTGTTAGCAGTGATGGGTTCTAACGGTTTAGGAAAGTCTACGATGATGAAGATGCTTGCTGGGTTAATTAAGCCGGATAATGTTGATATTGAAAAGATTGCGATTGCATTTAAACCCCAATATTTAGAGCAGAATATGGAAGGAACTGTAGGAGATTATCTAAGAAAAATAGCAGGATCCGAATTTTCTTCTGGCTGGTATAAGACAAATATTTTAGAAAAATTAAATATTCGAAGTATTTTGAATAATCAGATTAAACATCTTTCTGGTGGAGAATTACAGAAGATGCATATTGCTGCAACATTATCCACCCCGGATATTATTCTTGTTGCAATGGATGAGCCTTCTGCATTTATTGATGTCGAGGATAGATTAAAAGTTGCTGAGGTCATTAAAGAGTTTATTAGTAAAAAAGAAATTTGTGCAATTGTTGTTGATCACGATATTCAGTTTATTGATTATCTTGCTGATTCTATGTTAGTGTTTGAAGGGAATCCTGGAAAAGAAGGGTTTGTCTTATCTCCACTTTCGAAAAGAGCTGGAATGAATAAAGTATTAAAAAACCTGGATATAACTTATAGACGCGATAAGGAAAACGGGAGACCTAGAATCAACAAGCCTGGTTCTCAATTAGATCAGGAACAGAGAAGGAAAGGGGAATATTACTACAGTTAGTTTAATTTTGAGAAGTAGATATTAGAAGACCATAAATTTTAAAAGAGAAGAAGAAATTTTTAAGGTGATGAAAAGCGGGGTACTTCCTGATTGGAGAATTAAAGAGTTAATAGAAAAGGGTGTGATTAAGAATGCAGATCCGGAGCTGGTGAGTACGAGCGGGTTAGATCTGAGGGTGGGTTCCGATCAGTGGAAGCTTGTGGGTAGTTTTCTTCCTCTCCCAGGTCAGTCTATTGAAGAAGCGTTGGGTTCATCAGAGATAGTAGATCATCATTCTCATGAATCTAAGTTTTATGTTGAGCACCTTCAGCAGTACGCATTAAAGTTAGAAGAATCATTAGCGCTTACCAGCACGATCAGGGCAAGAATATTTAATAAATCTGGGAGGGGAAGGATTGGTGTTTCGTTGCGCGGGATGACCGATGGTACGACAAAATTTGATAAAATTGATAATGGATATGTTGGAAATCTCTATATCGAGATTAGTTCTACATGTTTTCCATTAACAATTCATGCTGGTGAGACTGCTTTTCCTCAAGTGAGGTTTTATGAGGGTAATCCTCAACCAATTGCTGGTTCCGATCTTGAGATATTATTAAGAGATCATCCTATTCTTACTGATGATGCAGGAAATCCTTCTTATGATACAAAAGAAAAAACAGATATGGTTCGAACCGGAGAGTTAACGTTTACTGCGGATATTCCACAAGGAGGTCTTGTAGCATATCGTGCGCTTAGGGATCGAAGAACGCTTGACTTGGCAAAGAAGGATCATTACGATCCTGAAAAATATTTTGAAGGGATTCATAAGAAGAATGGAGAAAGGTTAGTATT
>JBAZPJ010000102.1:0-4483 GCA_041648255.1 Candidatus Nanoarchaeia archaeon | reverse complement strand
TACAAAGCTTTTTTAAAAAGCTTTGTAATTCTTTACAGTACATTTTTTAGCAAGAGATTAATCCATGCACTAATGCATGGATTTTTCTCTAAATTCTACAGTAGTAAAAAATCACTCGGAGGTACTGATTGAGTGGGGTTTTAAAACATTTTGAAAAAGAAAAGAAAGAGTGTTATCCAGTTGTTGAGAGTTAGAGAACTCTTTGGAAGAGAAGATGAGTTGTTTATCTTGCTGATTCCGAGTATATTTAATAGTGTATCTCCAATAACCTCCACCACTCCAGAGAGAAGAAGTCCTTGTTTTGGTAAAGCATTTAACTTGAGAAAATTTGATGGATTTGTATCCCACGCCGTAAAAAATAAGTCTTTCTTTTTCGATGACGAGTTTTCTTGTAAATTCGGATAGGATTCTATATAAACTTAAAAGGAAAAGGAAAAGAACTAAAGCAAGGGGAAAGGAGAAAGCTAATTCGGCTTTTAAGAAGGTGTAAGCTATGAAAGCAAAAAGGAAGGTAAACAGAATTTCAAAATAGGCCGTCGTTTTGAGAGGTCTGAAGGTGAGTGGAAAGCGGAAAAGAAAGAGGGGTTTGGTTTCTTTTTTAGTTTTTTTGAGATCCATGTAAAAATCGAAAAGATAATAACGTTTAAATAGCTGTTCGTTGTAACTTTTAAGAATTATTCAGCGTTAACAATGGAAGATCAGCAAGGAAAACGTTCGTATTGGCAGCGATTCACTTCGTTTTTAGTCGAATGTAAAAGGGTGTGGCAAGTTACCAAAAAGCCAAATACCCAAGAGTTAAAGACTGTTGTAAAGATTACTGGATTAGGGATATTAGCGATTGGAGCGTTAGGCTTCATTATTAATATGATATGGCAGTTACTGCTGAAGTAAAAACAATGGAAACACCAACAAAATTATTTGCATTGAGAACAACTGCTAATAGAGAAGAGCAAGTGATGGACTTTGTAGATAGTAATGTAAAGAAGAAAAATTTAGAAGTGTATGCTGTTGTTAATGCTCATGGAATGCGTGGATATATTTTTATTGAAGCAAAATCTCAAGAGGATGCAGAGCAAGCGTTTCAGGGTATTCCGTATGCGAGAGGTCTTCTTCCTAAACCTTTAGACTTTAAAGAAATTGATCCGATGCTTGAACAGATTAAAGCTCCGATGAATATTCAGGAGAAGGATATTGTTGAGATTATTTCTGGTCCATTCAAGAGAGAAAAAGCGAAGGTAAAGAGAATTGATGAAAATAAAGAAGAAGTTGTTGTAGAATTGTTAGAAGCGGCTATTCCTATTCCAATGACGTTGAAGTTAGATGCGGTGAAGGTTATTAGAAGAGATTCTGATGATGAAAGTGGAAATATTGAGAAAGACGAATAAGGTTTGATTTCTATTTTTTTAAAGATAAATGTTTAAATAATTCGAGTAGTTCTCTCAAAGGATGAGTATTGATGAGCATGTTGTGAGTAAAGAGTCTAGTAAGGGAAATAAAGGTATTCCAAGAACTCCAGTTTACCATGCAAATAGAAATATAGAACTCGCTGATAAGCTTTTTGCAATGAGAAGAAAAACTGATCCGGTTGTAGAAAAGTATGCTGATACTGAAGATGCAACAGATGTATATGCTCAAGCAGTAAGAGAATATGTTCCTTCTATAAGAGAAGAATGTGTCTTTCAAGTAAACATTGAAGCGGGGAAGTTGATAAAAAATCGGGGAAATCCTATCGTTACGTTAGATTCTTCGTCTTATAAAAAAGTAGAATTATATTATGATAAAAACGCAGGTCTAGTTACTCCAGTCGTATTTGGTAAGGAATTTACATCAAGAGGAGGAGCTTACAAATTAGTTCCTTTTTATTCACCTCCATTAAATTGTCTGTCTCATCCAGGAAGTCAGAAGTCTTCTTGGGAGCATATTCAAAGCATATTTCGCTGGTTAGAAGAGAATACATTTGAAAAAGAGTGGGAAGTGGGATTTGCAGGGAAGAGTGGGTTTAAGTTAGTGAGTCGTCCTATGATAGAAGCAGTTTTTGCGCTGGATGAAAAAATTAAAAAAGAAGCAATGGAAAGAAGGAGTAGTTTTTTATAGTTCTTAATTAAAATCTACCCATGTGGTCTTTTGATTCTATTAAAAAATGGTGGAAAGGATTATCTCCAGATGGATTTGAAGTAGAAAATCCTTTTGAAGGTCCTAAGAAGGAAAGATTAGAAGACTTCCGCATTACTTCTGAAGGAGTGAAAGTGGTTGAAAGTTTTGAGAAAGAGATAAAAGAATATTTTGCAGCGGTAAAACGAATCATAAAGAAAAAAGGCGGAAAGGATTTAAAAGAACAAGTTAACTTGTATGAAAGGAAGAGTGAAAGCTATATTTTTTCACTTAAAGAATACGTAGATTCTGGAAGATCAACTCACACCCTGTTTCATAGCGATAAGATTGTTAAAAAGATATTAAAGCTAGACAATAGAGAAGAACAAGTTAATGAGATTCTGAGATGTTTCGGACCAGACATAGATTTAGGGAATATAGAAGAATATGTAGGGATAATTTTCTCTGAAATAAAAAAGAAGAATATTTTTTTAGAAAGGGATGTTAATGAGGTTAAAAGCAGATTAGCAGCTATAGATAAAAGTAAAGAAGATTTGATAAAAGAGTTGAAAAAGACTGCCGCAAGAAGCATCTCTAATCTTGAAGAAAAACTACTTCCGCCTGGATACAGAAAAAAATAGCTTTATAAACTCCTTCTTGTTCCAAATTTTATGGCAAAGAAAGTTGTTGTTGAATTAATGGTTGATGGCGGAAAGGCTACTGCTGGAGCAGCATTAGGTGGAACGCTTGGTCCATTAAAGATGAATATTGGTCAAGTTGTCTCTGATATTAATAAAAAGACTGAAGTATTTAAGGGAATGAAAGTTCCGGTGAAGTTAGAAATTGATCCTGAAACGAAAGAATATACAATGACTATTGGCACTCCCCCTATTTCTCAGTTAATCGGAAAAGAGATTGGTGTTGAGAAAGGTTCTGGTGAGCCGAATGTAAACAAGGCGGGTGTAATCGCAATTGAACAGGTCATTAAAGTTGCTAAAATGAAGTATGACGGGTTTATTGTTAAAGATATGAAAGCTGCAGTAAAGAATGTAATTGGTTCTTGTCGTTCAATGGGTATTCTTGTTGAAGGAAAAGAAGCTGCGCAAGTAATGGTAGAATTAAATGAAGGAACGTATGATACTCTTATTACATCTGAAAAAACTGAAGTAACAGATGCTGAAAAGAAAGCTCGTTTCTCTGCATTAAGTAAAGAACTTGATGCGAAGATGAAGCAAGTTGCTAAGCAAAAAGCTGAAGCGAAAGCTGCTGCTGAGGCTGCGGCTACTGCGGCTGCTGCTGCAGGTGGTAGTCCTGCTAGTGCTGCTCCAGCTGCTGGTGCAAAACCTGCGCCTGCTGCGAAAGCTCCTGCGAAGAAATAAATTTTATTTTTATTTCGAAAATTCTTGGGTAAAATCCGGAAGATTTACGGAAATTTTCAAGAAGAGTTTTTAAATTCTAAAAGCTTATTTTCTAAATGAGAACAAAAGAGGAAATTATTAAGGAATTAAATGAACATGCAGTTAAATTAAGTAGAACTCCAGGAAGAAGAGATGTGCATTGGAAGTTTTATTATGACTGTGTTAATGAGTTTGGCTCGTTGAATGAAGCAAAGAAAGCTGCAGGATTAAAGACATTTAAGAGAACAGCGGATATTTTATCAGAGGACGTAAAAGAGAAAACATTAGAATTAGTAAGGATTGTAAGTTATATTACCGGCGACGGCCATTTGCATAAGGATTTGAAAGGGTTTTTACATTCGTCCAAAGATATCAATTCTTTAAAGAACTTTGAAGAATGTGTAAGAAAGCAATTCGGAATTGAAGTATCTAAAATTCAAGAAGCAAACGACACTGCTTACGGGGAGGGCACTCAATATCGTTATTTTAACACTGCCGTTGCTAAATTTTTGTATGAGATTGGAACACCAAGAGGGGATAAGGTGATTACAGTTTTTGAGATACCTGACTGGATAAGAGAAGATAGTAAATTTATGGTAGAATACCTTAAAATTTTATTTTATTGTGAAGGTTCAAAGACTAAAGAAGAAAGTAACATTAAAATTGCTATGTCTAAGGCAGATAAAATTCTCGTAGATGGACAAAGATTTATGGGTTCTCTTGCGCAAAGTTTAGATGAAATAGGAATCAAAACTACAAGGGTGTGGACTTCCAAAGCAAAACGGAGAAATAAAGATAATGAAGAAACAACAGTAGTAGCTTTTGGAATAAGAAGAGCGTACATTGATAAATTTCTAAAAGAAGTGGGCTGGTTAAACAGTACCTCCGAGTGATTTTTTACTACTGTAGAATTTGACGCTCCCCAACCCTGAAGGGTCTCGCCTTCTGAGGCGAGCCTCCTCCGCCTGATGGCTGCGGAGTGGGGATTCCGATAA
>JBAZPJ010000101.1:0-4573 GCA_041648255.1 Candidatus Nanoarchaeia archaeon | reverse complement strand
GAGCCTATCATTTAGAATCTATATTGAAGTGAAGATGAGATGCTAAGATTTATATAAGAGCTTTAATTCGGTGAGAAAATGGCAACGAATTTGAACGAAAACAGTTTTAGAGACTTTGTAAAAAGCGAATGGGTAGTGATTGATTTTTCTGCGGAATCCTGGTGTAATCCTTGTAAGCTATTAGCGCCAGTGTTTGAAGAAGTAAGTAAAGAGTTAACGTCGATGCAGTTTGGGAAGGTGGATGTGGATGATGAGGCAGAGTTAGCAAGTGAGTTTAGTGTGATGTCTGTTCCAACGATTGTTGTATTTCATAAGGGTCAGGAAAAAGGAAGGGTGAATGGGTTCATGCCAAAGGCAGTATTGAAAGCTAAAATTAACGATATTGTAAAAGCTTAATTTCTTTTTTTATTCAAGAAAGCTTTAAAAGAGATTGGGGTGTTAGCTTAACGAGGAGCTTTCAAGAGAATTCCGCTTTAAAAAAACGAAAGTTAACTAGGAAAAGATATAAACTTGAGAGATAAATAGATAAGATGAAGGCACCTAAGATTAATCCTGACCTTGCAGAAGTTACTGGATTATTATTGGGAGATGGATGTTTATCTCACTATTACACATCTAATGGTGTGGAAAGATTTGAAATTGCATTTACTGGTTATTTCAGAGAAAAGGAATATTATGAAAAATTTGTTAAAAAAGTTTTCCAGAAATATTTCCAAGTTAATGGGTATTTAAGACTTAGAAATGATAATTCAGTAAGATATCATGTAAAACATATTGATAGTTTTAAATTTTTTAAGGAATTAGGAGTAAAAGTAGGTGAAAAAAAGATCGTAAGACTACCTGGGATTATCAAGAGCAATCCTAACTTATGGGTTCCATTTGTTAGAGGAATATTTGATGCAGAAGGTAGTATTTATAGGAGATATTCTAAAAAATATAAAGGTCACACTAAGACCTATAACAATTTGCTTGTCGCTCAAATTAAAATGAACTGTTCTTTATCATTCATGAGTTTTATAAAGTCAGTTCTCAATAAATATCATATAAAAAGTAATAAAATAACTCAGATCGGGCCAACTCAGATTTTAAGAATAACTCATCAAAAAGAGATACTCAAATTCTTGAAAATATTTAATCCTAAAGTGAAGAATGCTCCCCTAGATACTAGAAGATATACCCTATAGGCTTTAGAAAACTTTATAATCTGTTTTAAAACCCCCCTTGTTGTGGGCTGTTAGCTCAGCTTGGTAGAATTTTTTTTGTGAATCATAAACAAAAAATTTGCCAAAAGCAACTGACTCTTAATAAAAAGGAGCAATCAGTAGGTCGAGGGTTCAAATCCCTTACAGCCCGCATAGTTTTATATAGAAGTGGAGGAAGGAAAAATTATGGTTAAAGAAGTAAGAGCAAGTCATATTCTTGTGGGTAGTGAAGAGAAAGCTAAAGAGTTATTTGATAAGATTAAAGCAGGGTACAAGTTTGAAGATATTGCAAAGACTGATTCTAAGTGTCCAAGCGGAAAGAAAGGCGGCGACTTAGGCTGGTTCCGGAGAGGGATGATGGTTCGTCCTTTTGAAAATGCTGCGTTTGATTTAAAGAAGGGAGATATGTGTATTACAAAGAGTGATTTTGGGTGGCATATTATTAAGAAAGTTGATGAGAAATAGAGATTTAATTACCGATGTTTTTAAAAAGTTTATATTAGACTAAAATGAATGGCAATTGAAGATTTTTTGTTAACTAAAGATGAACTTCCAGTTTTATACAAACCAAGATTTACTCGGCCCATATTTCATGTTCCAATTCATCCTGCCTTAATAAGATCGGATATAAGATTAGATCCGCAGATAGCACGGAGAGTTTTTCCTCAGGCTGCGAAAGAATGGTATGCTGAATTAAGAGAATATGCTGATAGATTAAATGAAGAGGATACAGATAAGGAATGGTTTAATGAAGTGTTTCTTAAAGCTGAACCTGCAATTGAAAAAGTGTATGCTGGAACGGAGTTAGAACGTCAAGAAACAAAGCCATTGAGTTGGCGGGATGATGTTCGAGTGGAGGCTACAGGTTTTGCAAGTGCTATTTCCATAAGTAGAGACGCTGGTGGCTCTTTGTTGTATAATGGTGAAAAACCGGGATTGATTCATCCACGATTTACAAGATTTAGTGAAGAGAAGTTTAAGGTATATTGTGCAGATCCATCTTTTAATGAAAGAGGCACTTCCTTCTCAAGAGGAACACTTGCGTTTGAGTATGCTCATCATAATATTGATCATTATCCAGGTGCATTATTTTTAAGAAACTGGGCGATATTAATTTTAAATGAATCAATGAAAGAGCTTGGTGAAGAAGTATTAAGAAAAGGTAAAGAAGATTAGATAGTTACTCCTAAGAATTTTCCTACAAAGTATCCTGCGAGTGCTGCTGCTCCCCCGATTAATGCCATTCTTATTCCTGCTTTTTTCCAGTGGTTTCCTGTTGTTAAGTAAGAAGTGTATGCACCAGTAATAAATAAGGAGAGTAAGGAAATAATAAATGCGACATACATGCTAGTAAAGGTTGGAAGAAAGAAGAAGGGTACTAATGGAATTAATGATCCGATTAATGATGCAAATCCTACGACAAATGCATTTGTTAAAGGTTTTCTATATTCTGCTGGTGAAGAATGAACGATGCGATGTCCGTTTAAGGTTTTTGTATGTTGTTTCTGTTCTGCTCTGTAATAATCTTTTGCTGCTTCGCTGGAGGTGTAAGCGACCGCTCCCATGCTAATAGATTCTGCAACTGTTGAAGCTAGTCCTGCGATAATAACTAAAGAATTACTATTTGTTGCTACAGCTACTCCTAAGACTAATCCTAAAATATTAACGACACCATCCTGTCCTCCAAGAATAACATTTTTTAATTGCCATCCATTTTTAGGAACACTTCTCTTTTTTTGCATAAGTTTATTTTTGTGGGTAAGTCTTCTTAAAGGTTGTTGTAAGAAAATTGTCCTAACCCAACTTTTATAAATTAAGCTAAATTTCATTTCGTAATGCCCCGATCGTCTAGCTCGGTCAAGGATCAAGGCTTCTCGAGCCTTTGACGCGGGTTCAAATCCCGCTCGGGGCATTTTACTCTTAATCCAATGCCCTCTTTTGGAATTTTATCCTATTTCAGATTTTGTTTAATTGTTTACATAATTTTTCTCCATTTATTTTTAAAATCATATTAACATTAAAAGAAAACAAACACATAGACAACTGGGTAGAAAGTTTCGAAAAAATAACAACACTCCTTCCAAAAATGCAAAAGAAAAACCTCACATTATTTAAGAAAAACATCGACGCAATGAAAACACTCGGAGGATCAACATGACCGCAACACTAGACAAAGCAAGAAAAAACTACCACCAAAGAAAAGAACGACTCCAACTACCCGCCTACGTACTTGGATTTCTTAGCATCGTCATCTTACTCAGCGGAATACTCCTCCACCTAAAAACGCTACTCTTAATCGGAATCTTATCTCTGATAATAACAATCTACTTTATAATTCTTGGAAAAAGCTTTCATAAAATGATCTTTAGGAAATAATGAAAAAGTCTCTAAACTCCTAAAAAAATTTAATAATCATTACAGTAGGAGGGATCTTGGACACCTCTTTTTTCTAAAGGGACAAAGTCATGATACCATGTTGGATCAAGATCTATTTCTTTTCCAGCACTTTCACCTTCAGAAAGAGTAACTCTTACCCACATATGACCTTCTCCTGCTACAATTTCAGAATTAATACCTTTTCTTCTGAGTGCTACATTTAATAAAGAAGCTTTATCTCTACATACAGCAAATTTATTAGTAAACATGTCTTCAAAAGTGGAATCAATATGATTTAATTTATTATCACCAATCTCCCCATATCCTGGAACAGCATTGGTAACTGTTTCATAAACTTCTTTTATTGTTTCAATTTCTGTGTTTGAATTGATAGCTCCTATTTTGTTAAAAAATTCTTTTGTTTTTGGATCATTATAGGTTAGAGGGGATTTTACACCAGATATTAACCTTGTTAACTTTCCAAGAGAACTATCTTCTTTTAAAGCATTTGCTATAGATCTTACAAAGGTTTCATCCGAATAGATTCTTCTTTGATACTCTAGCTTTCCAATATCTCCTAAAGTAACTTTTGACTGATCTCCTTTGCTCTCAAGACTTGTGAATCCTAATTTTTCTACTGCATCACTATCTTCATTTATTAAAATCGTTTCTTCTGCATTTTTTTCGACTAAATCTTTAAGCCAACTACATTTAGTAAATGCATTCTTCCCACTTAAAGAGTTACAGGTACAAGTTTCACTTTCATAAGTAAATATCTCATTATAAAAACACAAACTAGAATCTGTCTTTTTATCATTTGCTAGACCGACACACTCTATTTCACAACCAGATCTACAAAGACTACAAGAAACAATTTCCAAACCAGATATAATATTATTTTCAGCTAGTTCTAAACATTTATCTGGTGGCAACGCAAACACGAATGCACTTTCTAAAAGAAAACTACACAAAAGTAGGGGTATATTTTTTTCATG
>JBAZPJ010000100.1:0-4589 GCA_041648255.1 Candidatus Nanoarchaeia archaeon | reverse complement strand
TTTTTCAGTGTGAATTTCATGAAAAGGGAAAAGGGTATTTTTTGATAAAGAGTCTAGTTTATCCATTGCAGTTATTAAAATTAATTTTGTTAACATCTAAGTTTAAAAGAAGATATGACTCTTTTAAAAAAGAATGTGAGTTCAGAAGTCAGAAAGAAGTAATAGAATCTGATCCGTATTTATATAGATTATACATGAAAAAGGCTGATGAATTCATTGAAGAAAATAAGATTAGAGAGATTTCTAAGCATTTTTTCTCTCAACCGGTATACACTTGTACATTCCTTCCGCTTTCACATTTATCTGCTTTTGAGTTTATGCATGTTTGTCTGGGTTTAATCGTTCCGATATCCGAATTTAATTTTTTAAAGGATAAACTGATTCATGATTTTGAAAAAAAGATAATTTTTGGTGAAGTTTATAAGATAAAAAATGGGGAGAAATTGAAAAGTGTTTTAACAAATAATGGCGAATTTAAATGTAAGAATTTGGTAATAGCGACTCCTGCTCCAGTTGCAAAAAAGTTAATTGGATTAAAAAGAATAAAAAAACCAGTGAAAGCGTATGTTTTTCATGTTAGCGGTGATTCTAAAAGGAAGTATCGCTCAGAATTTGAAATATTTAATTCCAATTCGAAATTAATTTTTATTAGAAAACAGATTGACAGTACTTATCTTGTCTATGCCACAACAGATAAGTTAAACTTTGAAAATTACTTTACGAGCTTTAAAATATTAAAAAAACTAAAATGGGATCCTGCATTTAGTCTTGCAGGTAGAGAATTAATTGAAAGCAAGAGGGGAAAGAGCGTGTATGTTATTGGAGATCATAATGTTTGTGGAATTGAAGATGCGTATATTACAGGGCTGTATGCTGCTAATCAAATCATAAAACTAAAGCAAAAGCAATAAAAGGATTTCTTCTTTTCTTTTTGAATGGTTAATGTGCTGATTAAAACATGGGGCTGTACGGCGAATCAGGATAATGAAGCGATTATGGCTGGGTTGCTTATTCAGTCTGGTAATTCAATTGTGAAAGCAGATGGAGAAGCGGATGTTGTTGTTTTTAATACGTGTACTGTGAAAGGGGTGACGCAGAATAAAATTGTTGCTGATTTAACATTATTTAAAGAAAAGTTCCCTAAGAAAAAGATCCTTATTTCTGGATGTATGGCTGGTGCGCAGGAGGAAATGTTAAAAAAATTAAATCCAAATGTGTCATTAATGAATACGATGCATGTGACTGAAGTTAATGAGATTGTTGAAAGAGTAATGCGGGGAGAAGTTGTGACATTAACCAAACAAAGATATGAAAACAAAACAAATCTTCCAAAGGTTTATTCAGATGGTATTGCGACAATCCAAATTTCTCAAGGGTGTGCTGACGCGTGTTATTTTTGTATTACCAAATTGTCTCAGGGGTTTGTAAAGAGTTTTCCTCTCGAAGATATTAAGAAGGAAATTGAAAATGCAGTAAAAAGGGGAATTAAAACGGTTTATTTAACATCCCAGGATAATGGGGCATACGGATTGGATAAAGAAAAGCAATCTCAGTTAGTTAATTTACTTAAAGAGTTAATTAAAGTTGAAGGTGATTTTAAATTGAGAGCAGGGATGATAAATCCGAGGCATATCGTTCCAATCAAAGAAGAGCTAGTGAAAGTATTTAAAAATGAAAAGATTATGAAGTTTATTCACTTGCCTGTGCAGGCTGGTTCTGAGAAAGTAATTAAAGAAATGAATCGAAAGCATTCTATAGAGGAGTTTAGAGAGATAATTAATTTATTTAGAAAAGAAATTCCTAGTATTTCAATTGCGACGGATATTATCTGCGGTTATCCTTCTGAGACAGAGGAAGATTTTTTAGAGACATTAAAGTTAATTAAAGAAATAAGACCGGAAGTAATAAATGTTTCCCAGTTTGCTGCCAGACCAGGTACTGTTGCGTCAAGATTAAAGCCGTTACAAAGTCAGATTGTGAAAGAAAGAACAAAACGATTGAGTGAGATAGTAAAAGAGTATCAGGGTGAATAAATGGTAACAGTTTGTAAAGAGATTGAAGGATTAAAACAATCTCCCTTTTCAAGAATCTGAACAATTACGATAATTAATAAAACTTAAATAGGTTTACCTTTGTCGTACATATCATGTCAGAAGAAGTAAGATGTCTGGAAAAATACCCGACAACATTAGAAACAGTTGTAGTTGGTCCGTTGAGATTAACAGCTGTATCAAAAACAAAGTATCCGAACATAAAAGAAGATTTAGCGAATGCAGAAGAAATAAACATTCCGTTATCAACATACGAAACAGGAGTTTTAACATGTGTGAATAGAGGTTGTAAATTCTCAAGACAAACTCCAGGCGGTGTAAAAGTTTATGTGGAGAGAGATTTCATGACTAGAGCTCCGGTCATAGAAGCAGAGAATCTAGAACAAGCAATGGAGATAACAGCATATATAGCATCTAACTTTGATGAATTAAAAGAACTAGCAGACTCAACAACAAGACACGGGAAAGTACAGACAATAAAAACAGAACAGGTAGGAAATGATGTTTATATAAGATTAGCAATGCACTGTGGTGAAGCTTCAGGCCATAATATGACAACAAAAGCTGGAACAGTTCTCGCTGGCCACTTATTAAAAAAATTCAAAGGAGCAATATATGGGTCTGATTCAGGGAACTTATGTACTGATAAAAAAGCAGCGGCAATAAATGCAATAAGCGGGAGGGGGAAAAAAGTGATAACTGAAACAATAATTCCAAGAGAGATATGTGAAAGCGTTTTAAAGACAACACCAGAAGCGTTACAAAGATTAAATGTTCTAAAAAATTATCAGGGAAGTATAGCAGCAGGTTCATCGTTTTCAGCAAATGCACATTATGCAAATATTGTAGCAGCAATGTACCTGGCAACAGGGCAGGATATAGCAAATGTAGTGGAAGGTTCTTATGGAATAACCCAGGTTAAAGTAAGACCGGATGGTGCATTATATTTTACAACAACAATGCCTTGTCTTATTGTAGGAACAGTTGGTAATGGAAAAACGGGAAATAGTCAAATAAGAAGTCTGGGACTTCTAGGATGTTTAAAAGAAAACAAAACAGATGGATACAATGCGCAAAGGCTTGCGGCAGTGATAGCGGGAGCAACAGCGATGGGAGAGCTTTCCTTACTGGCGGATCAAACAAAATCTGGAAGATTAATACAATCTCACGAAAGATTTGAAAGGTAAGTTTTTTTATTAACAGTGCACTATGTTGTGGTTGAATTAAAACACGAGGATGTTAAATTCTCTTCGAAAATAAGACCTCTTCCCATTACTCGTGTTTAAGATGGATTTTTTTTGCAACTGAATTTACCCTTTTTTTTAAATTAAAAAGAAAAATTTATTTCTTCACTTGACCGCTAGGTTCGAAGTCTTTCCATGCAGTGTTGAACATCTGTTCTAATGCTGTTGCAAAGAAAGGGGTCTGAACCCAGATTCCAATATCGTAGCTTGGATGAACTTGGTCGTCGTGCATGACCATAAACATTAATTGTTTTCCATCTACAATACAGAATCTTGCGTTCAGATCAGATGTGTGTCGGACTTCTGCAATATTTTTGATGTCTTTTAAGACTGCTTCTGCTTCTTTGCTGATTGGTGCAGCAATTCTGATTTTGACGTCTTTTTTTGCAAGTTTCTGTAAGACTGGTTTGAGTGCTTCAATCTTTCTGATTAATCCTTTAGAGGTGGTCATGATGGTGACAGATTTCTCTGCTTGTTTTACCATGGTTTCTAAATGGGCATAGAGATTGTGTTTGCCTCGGACTGCTCCGGATAAATCTGTGGCGTCAATGAAGTCTACTCCTTGTTTGTGTAAGGAAGTTAATTCTTTTAAGACATCTGTCTCTGTTAATTCTTTGAGTTTGAGAACATTGGTGTCTGCTTCTTGTTGGATGAGTTTTTTTACTCGTTCTACAACTTCTGCTGGTTCGACTGCGATGTATTTGATGGGTTTTCCCAATTTCATAAGGACAAAACCTTTTTTTTCTAGTGACTCTAAGACATCATATGCTCGAGAGCGTGGAACATGACCAATGTCGGATAATTCTCCTGCGGTAGAAACTCCCCTGGATAATAATGCGGTCCAAATGCGAACCTCGTATAGGTTTAAATTAAAGTATCGTCGTAACTTACTCATGAATTCTTCTTTGACAATCATTCACAACCCTCCTCGTGTCACCCTTTTTTTATATATGGTGTTTTAACTGGTAGTAGTAATAAGCCAATATATAAAGGTTGTTGTCGCTTTTTAATTTTTAAGTGGTAATTGTGGAGTTAGTGGAAGAAGCGGGGTTATTTTCCTTTTTGTTTTGAATAAATTCTTTTGACGTCTTCGATGGTATTTATTTCTCGTAATGGCTTTTCACTGCGGAGAGAGATGAATCTTGGAAATCTCAAAGAAAAACCGGAAAGTGATTCTTCGCTTTTTTGTATTTCTTCATAAGCAACCTCAATTACAATCTTTGGTTTGACGAAAACATCTCTTCCTTCTTGTTTTATAATTAAAGGTTTGAGTAAGTCCGTCATTTCTTGGAAG
>JBAZPJ010000099.1:0-4593 GCA_041648255.1 Candidatus Nanoarchaeia archaeon | reverse complement strand
CAAGAGAGTTATCCCGATCTTTTTAAGAAATTTAGAAAACCGCTTATTGCCTGGGCGAGTTATTGGAAAAAGAAAGCAAAGATAATCTAATAAATAGGATTTAATAAATAAATTGAATGAATAAGCCCGGATTATCCTCTTTAAAGCCTGCTCTTGCAGGATATATTGTTGATGGCAGGATTCAGAGTAAGGAGGTTATCGCAACGATTATTGACCTGGTAGTAAAAGGGTATATTGATTTTTATCCTCATAAGAAATGGGAGGGTTTAAAGGTTGAAAAATTAAAATTACTCCACAAACCCGGAAAGAGCTTAGTGTTTGAAAATGAATTTTTAGACGTACTTTTTAAGAAAGGTAAAGAGATTGAAGTTGTAAAGCTAAAGGCCTTATTGGACTCTCGAGCGCTTGATCGAGTTTTGAAAAAGGAAGTTAAACGGCAGCAAGTAGATCTAAAAATCAAAGATGAGAATCTGGAATTTTATATAGATGATCCGAAGAATGTGGTTAAGTTAGATATAAATAACAGACCTGTGAAAACAATTGAAGAGTTTCAGATGTTTAAAAGAATGGTACTCTTCGCGACTATTTCTCTTATTGGGGGTTTAGGAATTTTTGCGTTGGTGGGTTTAATGGTTTATTTTTTTATGGGAAGGTTTGAAGGCGAGTCGTTCGGGAAATTGCTGCTTATGATTCTTTTAGTGAATGGCTTGGGAGTTTGGTTAATGTGGTATTCAGTAAAAAAGACAACGAAGATTGCACATCAGGATATTGCTTATCAAAATGAAAATCAGAAGAGATTGAGAGGGAAGTACCTGCAACTTTTTGATTTTGTAAAGAAGCATGCTTTAAAAGAGGGAAGGTTATTCAATGAATTCTTGCCTTATGCTATTGCATTTGGGTTTGACACTCATTGGCAAAAAGCATTTTCTTTAGATGCAGAAAAGGAAGATTTTGTTTACAAAGGTTAATGGACTTCGTTAGGATATTTTTCTTTCCATCCCATTGTTCCTTCTTTGATAGAGGTTGCATCAAATCCATTCATTTGTAAGAAGACTGCTGCTTGTTTAGAACTATTTCCCCTATTACATAATGTATAGATGGTTTGATCTTTTTTTAATTGGTCTAAGTGGTCGGGTAATTCTTGTAAAGGAATGTTTTGAATTGCTTTAATGTGTACGTGTTCTTCTTCAAACATATCGCTTGGTCGGATATCAATAACTTGTACATCTTCTTTTTCAGATTTCTTTCGTAAGTCTTCAATAGTGATTTCTTTAAGTTCCATAAAAGATTAAGATGTTTGAAAGGTTTTAAAGCTTATGTTCAATCATGGGAATTGATATAAATAAAAAGATGAGGGTTAATGGATGAGAGTTCTTTCTGAAAGAGAAGTTGCGCAGAGAAAACCGTTTTTAGATGCAGCTATTTCACAGGCTTTAGCTTCTCCTTGTGAAAAATCAAAGAGGGGTGTTGTAATCGTAAAGTACGGGAGAATAATTGCGGAGGGGTATAACGGGCCGCCACCCGGTTTTGATTGTGAAAAAGAGGTGTGTTATGATCAGTGTGCAACATATGCAATGCACGCGGAGCAGAGAGCAATTTCACATGCATATAAGTCTGGAAATCAGAGTCTTGAAGGGACAGTGATGTATCATGTCAGAGTAAAAGGAGCAGAGGTAGATACAGTGACGGATGGGCCTTCCTGTGTGGATTGTAGTAAATGGGTGCTGGAAGCAGGGATTGCTGAATTTGTATTAAGAGAAAAAGAAGGGTATGTTGAGTATTCAGCGATGGAATTTCATAAAGCCTCTTTAGGGGGTGCTGCCAGAAAAGCGTTAGTTGATAAAACATTAAGGGCAGGATTAAGGGTTTTGATAGAACCGCTGGTTGGATATGGAAAATAGAATTAATTATTTCTTAGAAAAAGCAAAATTAAAGTTAGTTCTTGTTGAAGGAATAAAAGACAAAAGAGCGTTAGAGAATTTAGGTTTTAAAAAAGTAATTACGTTAAAGAATAGGCCGTTATTTGAAGTAGTTGAATCGATTAATGAAAAAGAAATTATTTTACTTACCGATTTAGATGCAGAAGGAAAGAAGTTATATTCAATATTAAGTAAGGGGTTGCAAAGAAGAGGTATTAAAATTGATAATAAGTTAAGATTAGGATTATTTAAAACTGGTTTAAGACAGGTAGAAGCGTTAGATGAAGCGTTTATAGAAAAATGTGCAAAGCATTGAGATAGGTTCACTTCTATATTATACATATGACCAAGGTCTTTATACTGAAAAGACAATTGTTAGTATACAATGGAAACACTAAAAACAAGAGACACATTTCAAGAAGCAACAATTGCGGCACATGACTTAGAAGGAGAGCCGGTTTTATCTAGAGAAGGAAGGAAAGTTGGAAAGGTTATGGATGTACATATTCATCCAACGAAGTTAACGGTTGAAGGAATTAGTGTTAAAACACCAATGTTTCATGAGAATGATTATATTGGGAGAGAGTATATTGCTGGCGTAAGTGAGAAAGGAGTTGTTCTAAAGATTGTTCCGTCTACAGAGTATGAAGGCGTAAAAGTGATTGATGCGAATGGAAAGAAGGTGGGAACAGTAAAGGAAGTAAAGAGGAATAACCAGACGAATAACATTAATTCTATGGTTATCTCGCGCAGTGATGGGGGAAACGACCTTATCGTAAAAAAATCTGACGTCCTTGAGTTTGGGGAGAAGATTAAATTGAAGTTTAATACAAAATAATTTTTTCTTTTTTTAATTAGAAAGGTTTTTATTCTGTTTAATGTGCAAAGAAGTTAATGAAAAAGAGTTTTTTAATTATTCTAGGGGTTTTAGTTGTAAGTATAATTACTTTTGCAGTTTGGGGATTTCTTCCAACAACTAAAATAAATAAGAATATTCCTCCTGGTTTCCTTTATACAGAAAGGATGGGGCCGATTCCGGATAGGTATTTAATTCTCTGGCCTGAAGATCGGAACAAGAGATTGGAGACGAAGCATTTTTACTTCAATTCTAAAGATCGTAATTTTTATTGTAAGGAGGGAAATATTCCTGTAAAAAAGATAGAATATTATTCTTATTCTGCGGGAAGATGGGTTATAGGTGGATGGGGATCGAAAGGTGCGTATGTTTGTGGCGAATATTATATTGTTTATTATTGGAGTGATGCGGGTAGGGAGTGGTATGGAGAGTTTAAATTGAATGAGTCTAACTAAGAATGTTTATGTTCTTCCTGTAAAAAAGAAGGATCTTACTTTAATTGTTTCTGATCCTCGTGCTCATAGTGGTTATATTAAAGAAGCCTTAGATTTTATTGTTCCTGAAGGTTCGTTAATTCTTGCTAGTCGGAGTGGAAAAGTGATTGATGTAAAAATGGATTCTAAAGTCGGTGGTTTGGATCCGAAGTATGCAGATAAAGCAAATTATATCACGCTTGAACATGAGAATGATGAATGTTCGCAGTATGTTCATTTAAAGCATAAAGGTGCTCTTGTAAAAGTTGGTGATATTGTAAAGAGAGGTCAACCTATTGGATTAAGTGGAAATACTGGTTTTACTTCAATACCCCATTTGCATTTTATGGTGTTTGAATGGGATAATTCGCAAGTAGGTTGGCATAGTGTGAAAATTAGGTTTAAAGAAAAGATAAGTGTTGTAAGATCAAGTAAAGTGGATTTGAAAGTACTAATTGAAGAGTTAAAGAAGAGGTAATTATTTCTTAACAACATTAATGACAATAGACTTTGTTGCTTGATATCCTGCTGGTGCATTATTGACTTTAATACTGCAGGTAGTTACTTGATTGAGGGAAGCTCCATTATCTTGAGCAAGGAGTGTAAGTGTAACTGATTTTCCAGATTCAATCGTGTAGGTTTCAGAGTCTGCTTTTTCTGTGTCTGCAAAGAGGCAATTGACTTTAGGATTTCTCGGGTTAACACTAACACTTACAGTAATTGGTGTTGATTCTAGATTTGAGAGGGAGACTTGAGTAATGGCAAAGGATTGCTGTTTTAATTCCACTTGGTTCGATACTTCAAGAAGGTCTTCTCCTTTAGCGCCTAGTTTTATTTTGTCTCCTAAATTTGCAAAGATCTGTTGTTGAGTCTGGTTTATTTTATCAAATACGCCCGTAACAAACGCAATTCCCAATCCAAGAAGAATAACGCCGAGAATAATAATAATGACTGTATTCATAGAAAGTTCAATTGCACCTTTTTTCATATAAGTTTCTGGTTTCAAGCGGTATTTAAAACTTGCTCCTATTGCCCCTGTAGAATTATTTTACCGTTAGTCCGCCAATGCTTGCTGATAATCCTTGAGAAATGTCATCTCCGATTTTCATAAGTTTATATTTAAGATAGAAAATAAAGAGAACGAAAACTAAACCAATAATTCCTAAGATAAGCCCCGCTTTCGCTTTTCCATCCCAGTGAATCTTTTTTTGTTTTAATGAAAAGAAGATTGCAAGAAGATCGATTACTAAGAGAAGGATAGTAAGGGGTATTGATAAGTTCTTGATAATTGTACCGAGAAAGCCGATGCCAAGAGAGCCGCCTATTGATTGGATAATGCTGGAGG
>JBAZPJ010000098.1:0-4594 GCA_041648255.1 Candidatus Nanoarchaeia archaeon | reverse complement strand
TCTTCTTCTGATCTATCTTTCCACTCTTCTTCGGACCAAAAATCTGAGGAGAAGAAACACCAGTCACAATCAATAACGTTCTAATCGTCTGATCAAGATCTTCCGCAATCTGTGCTCCCCAAATCACACGCGCATCCTCATCTAATCTTTCTGTTACCGTCTCAACAATTCTACGCGCTTCATCAAGCGTCATATTCGGACCGCCTGAAATATTAATTAACGCACCATTAGCACCAGTAATATCCACATCAAGCAATGGATTATGAATTGCTTTTTCAACAGACTCAATTGCTCTATTTTCAGAATCAGATTCTCCAACTCCAATCATTGCAATGCCACCCTTACCCATAACCGTCTTAATATCTGCAAAATCTAAATTAACCAACCCCGTCTTAGTAACTAACTCGGCAATACCCTTCACTGAATTTGTTAAAATCTCATCAGCAACTTTGAACGCAGTATGAAGCGGCAACCCAGGACATAACTCTAATAATTTATCATTAGGAATCACAATCAATGTATCAACAATCTGCTCTAATTTCTCTAACCCTTCAATCGCATTCGCATATCTACGCTGTCCTTCCATAGAAAACGGAATAGTAACAATCGCAACAGTAAGAATCCCTAACTTCTTCGCAATATCACACACAACAGGAGCAGCACCAGTACCAGTACCACCACCAAGACCACACGTCACAAACACAATATCCGACCCTTGAATCTTTTCTTTAATATCCTTCTCACTTTCTTTCGCTGCATCTTCTCCAATCTTAGGAATACTGCCCGCACCAAGACCGCCAGTTAACTCTCTTCCAATAAGAATCTTCGCATCAGCAGTAGTATACAATAAATCCTGAGCGTCCGTGTTTAATGCAATTGTTTCAGCACCCACAATTCCAACCTCAGCAATACGATTAATCGTGTTATTACCCCCACCACCCACTCCAAACACTTTAATTTTTGCCTTCTGCTTATTGACTAACTCCTCTAATTCCTCATCAATCGCAGTTGTTTTCCTTGGACCATCCTTAAAACGAGCACTAGAACTAAGTGATCTCTCAGAAGCCTGACGCAATAGTGAATCCATTGGACAACAAAATAGAAAACTCCTATTTAAAGACTATTATACTCTAAAAGAAATCTTCCACACTAGGCATTAGAGAGTAATTTGCAATAGTAACTCTTATTAAAATAAAGAACCTGACATTTGCATGGTTTATTCAAGAGAAACTGCACAAAAAATTTATGAAAAACTTCAACAAAAAGGATGGAACTTCTATCTAGGTAACCATATTCACACCCTCGGACTATTGCCTGCGATTGGGAGAGGACCGAGTTTGACGTTAGAATTAAACATCGCGATTTACCGAAGTAAAATTTCCCTCGTGAGGCAAACCACATAGCGTGGAAATTTTATTTGGACGAAGTGAGGTGCAACTGAGTGTAGTCGGTAAATCGCTGTTAGTTTCTTTTTATAAAAGTAAAAATTGATTTTTAGTGCAACGATGCCGAAGGCAAAAAATCAAAGTTTTGGCTTTGAGAATTATTTACGCCACTTCAAATTTTTAACACTTTTATCCGCGTGTTTAATAGCATTCTCTAATGAGTCAAAATATCCGCCGCCTGCAGGATATTCATTATTATTAATCGTCGAACCATACAAAATTTCGTAAAATTTTCCCCATTTATCCTTTTGAATTTCTTCAGGATCTTCGTAATCTCCAGAACCTGGTTTAAAATTTGTTTCAATAATTTGAATATTTACTGATTTTACATCATCATAAAGGAATGTTCCTTGTTTTACAATTTTTTTAGTAATTATAGTCATAATTATTTTAAATGAATAAGATAATAAAAATCTTTCGAATTCACAAAGCCAAAATTGAAACTAACGTAGATTACACTCTCTACCCCCTTACACCTGACCCCCGCGAGCCAGAAGAGATTTTTCAGGCACTAAAAAGAGTCGCAAGCTCTTCTAGAGAACCACCAAGCATTACCTTCCACGGAAGAAGACATACTTTGATGGGACTTACTCTCCACGATCGAGTTGTAGAACTTTCCGGTTCAGAAGAAACTTCCTATGAAACCTTCATAAAAAGTTTAGATTCTATAACAGATATTCGCCCTAATTAAAAGAAACAGTAATTCCAGGCACTAACATTTCCATTTGCTGTTTTAAGAGCGGTTTTAATTGATCCGGAATAGGATTATTCAATTTAATACTTACATTCTTATCTTCAACCTTTACTTCATAATCACCCTTATGTGCGTGTAACATACTAAATAATAATGCATTCACTTTTTCTTCAACATCCTCAACAATTTTTAAGACGATGGCAGTATAACTTACTTCTTTGCCTGCAAGAGGATGATTAAAATCAATTGTCACACGGCCGCCAGAAACAGTCTTTACTGTACCTGTCTTTCCCCCAAAATCTAACTGCAAACCCGGAAACGGATGAATCTTTTCTTTAGTTAAATTAGTAATAGGAATAACTTTTACTACTTCAGAATTCCTTTCTCCAAATGCTTCTCTGGGCCTAATATCAACGGTAAACTCTTTTCCCACTTCTTTTCCAATAATTTGTTTCTCTAAACCTTCCACTAACTGATGGCTTCCAACTGCCACAACCATTGGACCGAAATGATGATGAGTATCATTACTGAGTAACCCTTCCTTCTTTGCAACAGCCTCTTGCGTCGTATCAAATACTTTTCCAGAATCCTTGATCTTACCTGTATAGTCAATCTCGACAAAATCCTTTTCTTTCACACTAACCATCACGATGCGAGCTAAATAACTTATATAAATGTTTTTATCAAAAACTAAATCCCAACTAAACTTAAAATCTTACTACTTCCAGCCGTTATCTGATCTATTGTTACATCCATACATTTTCTAGAAAAGCCGACTATTTGATCATCTCTCTTTGAAGCGAACCTCTCCACTGCTCCCACCACTAACGCCCTTATCCCTTTTTTAATAAGAATTTCTCTGAAATCACGCCTTATCTGAATTAACAGAGTTGCCGCTCCATTTAAATAAAAAAGAACAAGAACCGCCCTAACATAATTTCTTTTACTTTCAGAAACCTTACTTTCTATGTCTTTTGCTTCAGACTTTAGAAGAGCCAGATGCGCTTTTCCCAAGGTTTGCACTTTTTTTAATTGGACATAAAACAATACACTCGCCTGATTCTTTTCTTCTTTACTTACTTCTAAATCTTTTACTAACTCCCAAAAAATTCTTTTTTCCTCCTCACTTAATATTACTAACCTATGAAGAGCATCAAATACAATCATTCCCTTTCTCGCCGGCAGATTTTCTAATACATCAACTTCTTCACTTAACACTTCATTCAATTTCTGTAAATGAATATAAATAACTTTTATCCGCTCAAGCAAAAGGACATACGTCTCTTTCCAATACTTGCGAAGCTCTCCCTGCACCTCTCCAATCAAATCTCTTGAGAGACCACTTTCTTTCATAAAATCATCAAGATCAAAATTCGAACTGAATAAAGCAATCCTATTCTCAACAAGATTCATTGTTACCCTATACCTTTGCAACGCTGCCTTCGCAGTCTTATAATCTCGATTTATATAACTAGAAAGCTCTTCCCCATCCAAACTTGAAAGGGTTCTTCCCATTAGTGCCAAAAACTCAGCATGCGCTTCTTCAATCTCATCCCCATATTGCTTGATAAATTTGTCTAAGACCTGGAAAACATATACTACATTCCTCTGCACACTGCCTTCAATAAAATTAAATGCAACAGTCTGACTGCTCGGCATCTTTTATTTCTCTTTCTCTTACTATATAAAATTAGTGAGCAAAAACCCTCAAAACCTTTATAAACAAGCCCCATTCTCAGCACTTCATGTCTGAAGTACGATTAATTCAAGCATCTGGTTTACGCGAAGGCGGATACGTTTTAATGAACGGACACCCCTGCGTTGTTAAAAGCATCCAAACAAGCAAAACAGGAAAACACGGATCCTCTAAATGCAGAATTGAAGGCGTAGGAATTATTGACGGACAAAAAAGAATTGAAGTCCATCCTGGCCACGACAACATGGATGTTCCTATTGTAGAAAAGAAAAGTGCGCAAGTTCTCTCCATCCAAGGAAACACAGCAAGTGCAATGGACACTGAAACATACGAAACGTTTGATTTAAAAATACCAGATGAACTTAAAGAAGAAGTCAAAGAAGGACAACAAATCAGTTATTGGATACTTATGGATCAAAAAATCTTAAAACAGGCAAAATAAAATGGTACGATTCCCAGAAGCAACAAAACGAATATTTGGAAATGTGTATGTCTGCAGAAAATGCAAGACAAAACGCAAAGCAGACCCAGCAAAAGTATTGAAAGGAAAAATATCCTGCAAGAAATGCGCAAGCAAAGCGTTACGACCAATTAAAAAGAGCAAGTAAACATTTTCTTTATTCTTTTTATACGTAACTGTTCAGCTTTCTGAAGTTTAATGTTGATCTGTATTCTTCAGTACCGAAATTTTAATTAACCAGTTTAGCTACAAAGTAGCTAATGCGTAAGGAGACAAAAATAGAATTGACTGGTTTTGAG
>JBAZPJ010000097.1:0-4885 GCA_041648255.1 Candidatus Nanoarchaeia archaeon | reverse complement strand
AGGGAAGCGTTTAAGTTAGAGGATTTTGCCAGGTCTCCAAAAGAGATTAAAAATGTAATGTCTACAATTATTACAAGTAGGGGTTGTCCTTATGAATGTTCTTTTTGTGCTAGTCAAAAAACTGGATATAGGTTTAGGAGTGCGGATAATGTATTAAAAGAAATCCGTCAAGTGAAAGAGAGGTATGGGGTGAATAATTTCTATCTTATTGATGATACAATCAATGTAAATAGCCCAAGACTACTGGAATTGAGCAAAAAGTTAAAGGATGAGCATATTCAATGGAGATGTAATGGCAGGTTCGATTTATTCTCAGAAGAGTTACTTGTAGCGATGAAGGAAGCAGGATGTATCCATATTAGTATTGGTGTTGAGTCAGGAGATAATGCTGTATTAGAACGGATGCATAAGAGATTGAATACGGATATTATTAAGGAAAAAGCGAAACTAATTCATAAAGTGGGGATTGGACTTACTGTTAATTTCATGTTCGGATTTCCATTTGAAACTGCAGAAAATATCGATAATACTATTAAATTGATTAAAGCGATTGAGCCATATGTAAGTGATTTCCAAAGAGCAGGTATTTTAATTCCGTTCCCTGGAACAACCTTGTATGAAGAATTTAAGCAAGGGTCTAAGTATGATAAGTGGTGGCTGCGCCCGAATGATTTCATGTCTGAAGTGCGTGAATCAGATTATAGACCGCTTTACAAAAAGTTCCTATTTGATGATCTTGGATTGTTAGATAAGGGAACGTTTTTTGATTATTCAGAGGATGTGAAGAAGAAGATTAGAGAGGGGATGAGAGTAATTGATCAGATTGTAATGAGGAGAAAAGCGAAGACTCTTAATTTTACAAAGTTTAAAGTAATGAATGATTTGATTTATGGTGGTATGAATGCGTTTGTGTTTACGTCTAAATTATTATATAATATTAATCCAAAAGTAGAGAGGAAAATTATTCATCCAATGTATTATAGATTGAGAAGAAGTAAATATTACTTAAAGAATAAGACGTATTAATTTTATTTTTTATCTATAAATGTGACAATAAAACTCCAGCCTGATACAACTGCAGGCGGAAGGTTGTCTGCGAGTTTACAATCAAATTTCTGTAAAGGTCTTGAGCGGGCATAGATGTAATAAAGGGGAAAAGTGCCGATGAAAACAAAGGATTTTTGTAATTCATCTACTTTAAGATTATGTTGTTTAAGTAATTTTTTTAATGCGCGTTGAGTGAAGAATTGTTCATGAAGAGCTCCTTGACCATGGGTGTTTAATGTATCCAAGCCGTAATTCTTTTGTGCTTTTTTAACCGGATCTTTAATAATTTTATGTTTGAAGTCTCTAACTGGTTCATAGATATGCATTTTTTTTAATATTTTGCCCGCGACTTTTCTTGGAATTCCGCTAAGTTCTGCGGGGCCGTATCCATTTGGAATTGATAAAAATAAAAATCCAGATTTATCTAGATTATTGCTAATAAACTCGATTAATTTCTCCGGATAGGTAAGATGTTCTAAAACTTCTGAACAAATAATGATATCAAATTTGTGTTTTATTTGAAGTGTGTGGGCGTTTGAAACTAAGAATGTACAGTTAGGAAAAGTGTTTCGCTTGTTGGCATATTCTATTGATCCTTGATCTGAGTCAATACCAGTAACATCACATCCGCTTTTAGCAATTTCTAAAGAAATATTTCCTACACCACATCCAACGTCTAAGACTCTTAAGTTTTTTTTACCATTTTTTTCTTGATATTGCTGAACATGTTTGAGAATAAATTTTATTTTTTTAAGATAGTGAACCATGTCTTTTTTTGATTGAGTTTCATCAGACATGGTTTTTTCTGAAGAGAAATGCTTTATAACGCTTTCTAAAAAAGAGTAAATTGATAGGAAACTATTTAAAGTTCTGCCTGTGACGGAGTTAGAATGTCTGATAATCTTTTAAGAGAAAGAAAAGAGAAAGTTGTGAAGTATTTTAAAGAAAATAAATCCTGGGTGCAATTTGCATTGCTTGCATTCATTATTTCGTTGGGTTGGCGTGTTAGAGCGTATGTTCTTCCGCATTTAGTAGATGCAACAACAGGTCAAGCGATTTCGTTAGAGCTTGATTCAACATTGTTTTTAAGGTATGCTGAAGCGATTGTAAAAGACGGTTCGTTGTTTAGTATTGATCCGTTAAGATATGCTCCGCTAGGAGTAGACATTTCTAATTTAGCAGTATTCACTTCCCATTTTATTGCGTATTTGTACAAGTTTTTACATGTGTTTAATAGTAGTGTAACGGTCGCGCAGGCGAATAATTTGTATCCGCTTGTTGCTACAGCAGTGATAAGTGTTTTTTTATTTTTATTAGTTCGGAGATTATTTGAGTGGAAAACAGCATTATTGTCGGTAGTATTCCTTAATTTTATTCCAACATTCTTATTTAGAAGTATGGGCGGATCTAGCGATCATGACGTCCTTGGAGTGATGTTTATTGTGATGGCGTTTTATTTCTATGTCTGTTCTTGGCAAACGGAAAAGAAATGGAAAGTTGTTGTCTATGCAGGGTTAGCCGCATTGATGACTGCTTTTGCTGCTGAGACTGCTGGTTCGTATACGTTTATTTTGATGGTGGTCGGTGCGTTTAGTGTTATTGAGATTTTTTTGAATAAGTTTGAAGTGAAAGATTATTATGTTCTTGCTTCATATATAATTCTTTTTACGTCCTTCCATTGGTTATTTAATCCAAGTGTAGCACTAAGTCCATTATTTACTTCGGTTACAACTGGCGTGGCGTATCTAGCGTTAGGAATAGGAACAGTGCATTTTTTGCTTTTCAAAAAGAAAATATTGAGTAAATACTTAGAGAAATATAAAGAGAAAATGCCTGAAGGAATATTAAGTATAATTCTCGGGTTGATAATTGGTGTTCTTGTTGCGTTAGTTAGTTTTGGTCCTAGTTTTTTTGTTTCAAAGGTAAAGGATTTGTATGGAGTTATTTTTAAGTCATTTTCCTATTCCAGATGGGCATTGACTGTTGCTGAGAACAAAACACCGTTTGTAGCAGATTGGATGGGACAGATGGGTTCAGCGTATGTGTGGTTGTTTATTATTGGATCAGTTATTCTTTTTTATGATGCAGTAAAAGTATTTAAGAAAAAATGGTATTTAACTGGTGTATACACCTTTTTTATTTTTGGATATATTTTTTCAAGATATGATCCTGGCAGCATATTGAATGGGTCAACAGTTGTTTCGAAAGTACTGTTTTACTCTGCAATTTTATTGTTTATTGGAGTGATTGGATATGGATATTTCTATGCGTTTAGAGCAAAACATGAAGAGTTTGCTAAGGTAAGAGAGATTAATAAGAAGTATGCGTTTACGCTGACTTGGTTTTTGATTATGATTCTAGCTGCCGCATCTGCTATTCGTTTATTGTTTGATTTCACTCCTGTTACGACTATTTTAGCTGCATTGAGTGTAACGACACTAGTAGATTATTGTATGAAATTAAAGAATATCTATGTAAAGTATGTGAGTCTGTTAATTGTAGTGTTAGTTTTATTTAGTCCATTTGCTGTATCTAAAGGAGTTGTAACTCAGTTTTATGAAACATCAGT
The DNA here is from genome assembly GCA_041648255.1 of Candidatus Nanoarchaeia archaeon. Lineage (GTDB taxonomy): Archaea > Nanobdellota > Nanobdellia > SCGC-AAA011-G17 > GW2011-AR18 > JAHFKM01. The sequence goes on along the minus strand of JBAZPJ010000097.1, from coordinate 1,269 downwards.
AAGTCAGAGCAGGGGCAGCGGTCCTGGTTATGATAATCAATGGCAGCAGACTGGTGCGTGGGTGCGTCAGAATACACCGGCTAATGCTGTGTTTGCGCATTGGTGGGATTATGGGTATTGGGTGCAGTCTGGGTTTGAGCGTGCAACAATTACTGATGGGGGAAACTTCTTCGGTTGGTGGAATTATCTGATGGGAAGAAATGTGCTAACAGGACAGTCAGATGAAGAAGCATTGCCTTTTTTGAAAGCGCATAATGCTACACATTTGTTTATGATCGCTGACGAGGTGGGAAAGTATACTGCATTCTCATCAATTAGTTCTGACAAGAATTACGATCGCTACTCCTGGGTTCCAACATTTAGGTTGGATAAGCAAAACTCTGTAGAAAAGAGAAATGAGACAGTATTAGTGTATCAAGGTGGTGCAGCATTAGATGAAGACTTTATCTATGAAGGAAAAGTTTATCCGGCTGGACAAGCAGGTGTTGGTGCAGTAATTGTTAGTTTAAAGAAGAATGGAGAGAGTCTTGGTGTAGGTCAACCTCTTGCAGCCTTAGTCTATCAAAATCAGAGGGTAGATATACCAATAAGATGTATCTATTTTGGTGACCAGTTAATTGAATTTGAAAAGTATACCATTGATGCTTGTTTTAGGGTTATTCCCACGATTGAAAGCCAAACAAGCAGCGAGCAGGCAGGTGCTGGTCTATGGATGTCTAAACGAGTATATCATTCAAGGTTCGGTCAGTACTATCTGTTAAATAAAAAGTCTGAACACTTTAAGTTAGTCTATACAGATCAAGATCGGATTCCATTAGCAATGTATCAAGGGAGATTGATTGGTCCGCAGAAGATTTGGGAGATTAAGTATCCTACAGATTTAAAATTAAGCGAAGAAGAAATGAAGTTATATTTAAGAACAGATTATCCTGATACAGATTTACAGATCCCTCGTTAAAGAAAGGTCTGATCCATTCCAAAGCCTTATTAATTTTTACTTAAGGAGAAGGTTCATGAAGAAAGAAGTTAAATGGATTATTGGTCTGTATCTGGTTCTAGTTGTTTTAAAGATAGGATTGTCCTTGTTTATCCATGCTCCATCGGTGTTTTCTGACGAATATGTATATGCGAAGTTAGCGCAAAGTATGTGGCAGGATCAAGAGTTGAGTATTCATACGTTTTCAAGTCATCAGCAGCCTCCGCTTTATCCGTTGTTCCTTTCAGTGGCTTATCTATTCAAAGATATGACGTTGGTGTATGCTTTTATGA
>JBAZPJ010000096.1:0-4892 GCA_041648255.1 Candidatus Nanoarchaeia archaeon | reverse complement strand
ATTTTTCGTAAGGTTCTTCGTAATAAGGTATTTATTTTTTCTTCTTGATGTGCTGCTTTATATTGGGCAGTAAATTTTGTTAACGTTGTTTGGATAACATTGACTGGGACATTAATTAAATAAAGTAAAGAAAGAATTGCTCCTAAGACACCGTAGTCGCCTGGTCCTAAGAGTCTTCCTGCAGAGAAATGATAAAGATATCCTAAGGCGTTGGCAATCATGGTTGCACTAAAGAGAATAATTCCATCTCTAATGAGGCTGTCCTCTTTATTGTAAGTAAATAGTTTTTTTATCATTAGATAATCCAAATGAGAGCACTAAAAAATGCTTCGATTGCAATCATGATCCAGACGATTTGTTTTTCTGTAAATGTACCTGTACGTGTAAATAAGTGAGGAATTGAATAGATTTTTTTTCCGCTGCGTGAATGAATCTTACCATCTTTCCAAGTTCCATACGTTTGTGCTTTGAAGTTACTTCTAGCTTTTAAAATAAATTCAATAAAGAAAGGAATAGAAAGGATTAATGCTGCTCGTTCTAAGTTTCCAATGATTGCGATGATTGCTAAGACTCCTCCAAGTAAATAAGTAAGAGAGTCTCCGGCTAAGATTTTTGCAGGTGTTTTATTATAAAAAAAGAAGGCGACTAATGCTGCAAAGCTGACAAGTGCAAGAAGAGCAGCTACGTATTCATGCTGAGAGTAAGCAAATAATCCTAAGCTTCCTAAATAAATGATTCCCATGCCTGTTTCAAGGCCGTTAAAACCTGCGAGCATATTAACCATATTACTTGCTCCTACAACACCGATTGGTACGAGTAATAATGGATAGAGGATGCCAAAGTCAATAACACCAATAAAAGGTACTCCCATTTGACTTGTTCCTAAACTAACTGCCATGAGAGGGATTGCTGCAAAGACAGTGAGGAATGGTTTTTGCCATTGTTTTAATCCCGAGGAATTATCTTTACTTTCAATAACTAAATCATCTAAGAATCCAATAAAAGTAATAATTGCTAGGCTGATCATTGCTGCGAAGAGGGCAGAGAGATTCTTTGCATCAAGAACTAGTCCACTATCAACTGGAGAGAATGTTCTAATAAAGATAAAGAATAAGAGTCCGGCTAGGATTCCGCTTAAGACAGGAATACCGCCTGAGAGAGTAACAAGCGGTGTGCCTTCTTTGTTTTGGTCTTTGACTTCTAAATGGATTTTTTTAAGAAAGTGTGAGATCCACCAGGGAGTTGTAAGAAGGACAATGAAGAAGCTGATGAATGCGCAAATAAGGATTGTAGGGTTCATGGTGTGGTTGATTAAACTCTTTTTATTAAGGTTTTCATACTGCGATGAGTCTACTCCAGTCTACAGTTCTGATAATACTATAATAATAAGCGATGATGAAGATCCATCCGATAGCAATGAAGGCAATAGTTATACGTTTAAGTAAGGGCGATTTGATGAGAGAAATGCCTTGAACAAGTGTAAGGACGAAGAGGGGTGAGAGGTACATAAAATATCTAAAGTAATACAAAGAATAGTGGTCAGCGCTTATCAATTCAATCAGAGGATTAAACAGAAGTAAAAAAAGAGGCGGTCCTAAGAAACTTGAAAAAACAAATAGTCCTAAGAAGTAATCTTTTTTAAAAAAAGAATAAATGCCTAAAAGAGCAAGAAGAGAGATAAGGAGAGCAAAGATGGGGATCCAGGGAAATTGGGAGAGTGCTGTTGAAACATCAACCATGACCGCAAGTTTATAGAGCGGGTAAGGAATTTGTTCAATTTGTAAAGGAAAGAGTTTGATAGTGCCAGTTTGAACGAAAGCATAATTTAATTTGAAAACAAAGAGAGGATAAAATATCAAAAGAGCAGGTACTGCATAAACAAGTTGCCATAAATAAATTTTCTTGAATGTAAATTGTTTTTTAATAAAAGCAACACCTAGAAAGAAGAGGTGGCTGAGAATTAAAAGAAAAGAGAAAAGATTAGTGTAGATCATAGCTAGATATGTTCCTGCGAGTTTAGATAAGGAAGGATCATGTTTACGAAAATAAAAATTGTAAAAAAGATGTAAGGAAATAACAAAGAGAAGTGTCAATAAAGCATAATTTCTTAAATGCCTGGAATAAATGAAAAAGGCGGGATTAAATGCCAAAAAAAGAGTGGCTAGTAAAGATAGTTTTTGATTAAAAAAGTTTTTAGCAAAAAAATAAAAGATGACTAATGTCAGGATCGAGATTAGAACTGTAACGATTCTAAGAAATAAAACGGAATTGTTCATCCATTTAAGTCCTGCAATAAGAAAGTAATGCGCAGGGGGAGTAGGGTCGATAAAAGTGCGGGTATAATTCCCGTGGAGGATCTGATCTGCAAATTGTAACGTAAAATCTTCATCTGTTGCTAGTTGCATATCTCCCAAGAGATATAATCTAGAAAATAAAGCAATGAGGATAATACCTGCAAGCAAGAGATATTCCTTTTTTATCATACAATGTCAAGCCTTAAAAAAGTTTATAAAATATGCGAAAGAAGATAAGTCTAGTAACTACCCATTTTTTTACTTCTAAGAACGTCTTTTACTAAACCAACGATTTCTTCTTTGTTAATATAGCCTAAGTAGTAGTACATACCAGTTTTGTGGGTCTCTCCAATGAGTTTATAGATTCCGTCAAGAGGAATTTTTATTAAAAGAGGAGATAGTGAACGGATAATTCTGTTTCTTGAAGCGATAGGGAACCATCGTTGAAGGCGGGCGTATTCTTCTTTGTTTTTTATTTTCAGAATGCTTTTATCATAATAAGATTCAGGTAAAGCTTCATCTTGATTAGGTAAAAGACCCAGTTCTTTTACTTTTTCTAAGAGTTCTGTTCCGGGATAAGGTTGGAAGATGGAAACCCAAGAATAATCTGCCTTTATTTTTCTGTTTAAGTCAATTGTTCTGAAAGCATCTTCAAGTGTTTCATTTGGTAAACCTACCATATTTTGAGTATATATCTTGATTTTATTTTTCTTTAAGAGTTCTGCTCCACGAACAATTTGTTCATCAGTCATGTTTCTTTTTAGGAGTCCTAAGCGGTTTGGAAGATGTGCTGTTTCAATAGCAAAGACGCATAAGCAGCATCCTGCTTCTTTGAGAGCTGTTGCTAATTCTGGAGTGATAAGTTCTACACGAGCGTGAATTGCAAAAGGGAGATTTATTTCTTGTGCGTATCTTTTACAAAATTCAATCACCCAGTCTGGTTTGAAGAGAAATACATCATCAACAAATTGAATTCTTTCAGTGTTATAATTGGCTTTGATTGCTTTAAGTTCTTCTATAACATGATCGATTGATCTTCTGCGGATAATGTTCTGACCTGCATAGAGCTTATTATAACCCGGATTAAAGCAATAAGTGCAAGAAAAAGAGCATCCGCGAATAGTTAAGACTGATCTTCGTTTAAGTTTTTTATAGGAAGGATATTTTGCGATTAGTTCTCTGTCGGGGGAAGGAAATAAGTCTAAGTTTTGTTCCCACTTCCGCATAGGATTTGAAAATGTTTTTCCATCTTTTTTTATCCATAATCCTTCAATATGTTCTATTGGTTTTTTAGATCGAAGTGTTTCTACTAGTTCTAATAAAGAATATTCTCCTTCTCCTCTGCAGATAACATCAACACCTTCTTCTTTAATGAACGTTGGTTCAAAGGTAGGGTGCATTCCTCCAAAGAAGCTAACAAACTTATGTTCTTTTTTTAATAAAGAGTTAATCTTAAGCCATTTTGTTTCTGAACCTGTTGAGATAGAGTAACAGATAATAGTCGGTTGATATTTTAAAACTGATTCTTTCCAAGTGGAATCAAGACGAATATCAAAAAGTTCTGTTTGATGACCGTGTTTTTTTAAAAATGCAGAAAGAGACATAATGCCTAAGGGTTCTACTCCGTAGAATTCACTTATGAATGCGATTTTCATGATAGATTATTCACCTTAGTTGACAGATGGGTGCTAGTTAATTAATATTTCGTAAGGAGGATTACGAGGATATGTATTTAAAGACTGTCCGTTGACTCAAGGCAAGATGCGGTTTAAAAATTATGCAGCACTAGCAATTATCGTTCTAGTTTGTTTTCTCATCTATCAAGATGTATTAACTTCGTCAAGTATTCCAATAAAGTCGGATAGTCCTGTTCATTTTGTTGAAGCGTCTTTCATTTATCATGAGATTATAAAAGAACAAAACTGGTTTGCTGGATGGTTCCCGTATGAGTATGCGGGGATGCCGATTGGAATGTATTTTTATAATGGGTGGATAGGTATTTTTGTTCTTCTTAAGTTTTTATTTCCTTTAACAGATATAGCTGCGTATAATCTAACGTTTTTTTTAACAATTCTTTCAGCACCATTAGCTCTTTTTTATATTATAAAAAAAAGGTGGGGAGCGATGCCTGCGCTTGCTGCAGCAATCTTTTTACTATTGCAAAGAGATTTTATTAAATTACATTTAGGGGGAATGTTTGGGCAGAATCTTGCGTTAGCGTTTCTTTTTTTAGCGGTAGATAGATTAGATGTTTATTTTAAAGATAGGGATATAAGGAAAGCAATTGTGTGGATAGGTTTTTTACTAGCATTAAGTATTGTGTCCCATCATTATGTAACTGTGGCTTTTTCTTATCTGATTGTTCTTTTCTTTGCGTTAAAGTGGTATAAAGAAAAGAGGCTGAGTCTCGCTCCGTTAATGGCAATGTTTGGTTTAGGAATCGGATTAAGCTGGTTCTATATTTATCCTTTTATCCAAACAACTGGACTTCCTCCAGCGTGGGGATGGGGGTTGGGAGTAGAAAGTGGAACTGTTTTTGAAATGGTGTATCGATTGATTGGGATATTTTTCTCTCTAAAACCAAATACTTCTTTTTTT